>SHWE01000017.1 GCA_009693985.1 Alphaproteobacteria bacterium
TGATGGTGCGGCGGACGTCCTCCGACATTTCGGCCCACATCAGCTTTTCCGTGAAATCGGGCGCCGGCGCGATCAGAAGCAGCCCCGCGACTTTCGCAGGGTTTGCGCGCGCCAGCAGTAGCGCGATCCAGCCGCCCATGCTGGAGCCGACCAGGATTTGCGGTCCCTCGCAGAGCCGGTCGAGCACATCGGCCGCATCATCCCGCCACAGGCCGATCGTACCATCGCGAAATTCGCCGGAACTGGCGCCGTGGCCGGAATAGTCAAAGCGCAAATATGCGCGCTCCCGTGCTTGCGCCCATTCGTCAAGCGCTTGGGCCTTGGTGCCCATCATGTCGGAATGGAAGCCGCCCAGCCACAACACGCCGGGGCGCTTCCCGCCGCGCTTCAAATAGGCGATGGTCTGGCCGCCCTCGCGGGTGAATGTCTCGTTTCCCATCGCCATGCCTAGAACGGTGCCCACGAAACTGTCCACCGACCATAACAAAGCAGGCGCGCGTTCCGTGCTCCAAATCGTGCCCTCGCTGGATGCGGGCGGGGCGGAGCGCACCACCATCGACATCGCACGCGCGCTGCGGGAAGCGGGCTGGACGGCGCTGGTCGCAAGCGAGGGCGGCCGCCTCGAAGGCGAATTGGCGGCCACAGGCGCCGAGCTGATCCGCCTGCCCGTCGCGTCGAAGAACCCGCGAACCGTCTACGCCAATGCCGCGCGCCTCGCCGATCTTATCCGTACACGGAATATATCGCTGGTCCATGCGCGCTCGCGCGGCCCCGCTTGGAGCGCGTTGATGGCCGCGCGCCGGACGAACATTCCCTTCGTCACCACCTATCACGGCATTTACAACGCGAAGGGTCCGCTCAAGCGCTGGTACAATTCGGTGATGGCGCGAGGCGATGCGGTGATCGCCAATTCGGAGTGGACCGCAAACCACATCCGCAAGACCTATCCTTCCGCGGATAAGCGTCTGGTCGTCATTCCGCGCGGGCTAGACCTCGACCAATTCGATCCCGGCAATGTCGCACCCGAACGGATAGCGCGGATGCGTCAGAGCTGGGGCATTGGCGCAGGCGAACGCGTGGTCCTGCTGCCCGGCCGGCTGGCGCGCTGGAAAGGGCAACTCGTCTTGCTCGACGCACTGCATCGCCTGCGGCAGCACAACCTCTTCCCGCCAGGGACACGCGCGGTCATCGCCGGTGACGCGCAGACGCGCGATTCATATCGAGATGAAATCCGTCAGGCGATCACAAGCCATGGGCTCGACGGCATGGCCGTGCTCTCCGATCATCTGACCGATATGCCGGCGGCCTATCTCGCGGCCCATATCGTGGTCTCGGCCTCGACCGATCCGGAAGCTTTCGGGCGCGTCGCCCCCGAAGCCGCCGCGATGGGCCGTCCCGTCATCGCCACCGACCATGGCGGCGCGCGGGAGACCGTATTGGCTGGGACGAGCGGGCTCCTCACCCCGCCGGGGGACGCCGCCGCGCTGGCCGACGCGCTCGCCGGCCTCCTCGCCCGCACCCCCGAACGCTTGGCCGCCATGGGCCAAAGCGGGCGCGCCCATGTGCGGGACCGCTTCACCGTCACCCGCATGTGCGCCGACACGCTTGGCGTCTACCGCCGCCTGATCGAGGAAAGAATTCACCATGGCCGGGCTTGACCCGGCCATCCAACTTCTCACAAACAGTCATGTGGGCCGCGCCGACGCGCGGCCACTGGGTGGCCGGCTCGGAGGCCAGCCATGGTGAAATAATTGGAGAAAACCCGTGTCTAGCGCCGCACCAGGACCGAACGTGAACATCACCCTGCCCGACGGCAAGGTGCTGACTTTCACGCGCGGCGTGACCGGCGCGGAGATTGCGGCGGCCATCGGCCCCGGCCTCGCCAAGGCGGCGCTAATCCTGGAGGTCGACGGCCAGGAATGGGACCTGTTCCGGCCCATCGAACAGGACGCCCGCATCCGCATCGTCACCAGACGCGACGATAAGGCGCTTACGCTGATCCGCCACGATGCGGCGCATCTGCTCGCCATGGCGGTGCAGGAGCTTTACCCCGGCACCCAGGTCACCATCGGCCCCGCCATCGAGGACGGCTTCTATTACGATTTCGCCCGCGATACGCCGTTCCACCCGGACGATCTGCCTAGAATCGAAGCCAGGATGCGCGAGATCGTCAAACAGGCGCGCCCGACCCGGCGCGAAGTGTGGCCGCGCGACAAGGCGGTGCAGCACTTCAAGGACATCGGCGAGAAATTCAAAGCCGAGTTGATCGAGAGCATTCCCTCGAACGAGGACGTCTCGATCTATTATCACGGCGATTGGCACGACCTCTGCCGCGGGCCCCATTTCCGCACCACCGCCGAGATCGGCGACGCCTTCAAGCTGACCAAGATCTCGGGCGCCTATTGGCGCGGCGACGCCAAGAACGCGCAGCTTCAGCGCATCTACGGCACCGCCTGGCGCGACCAGAAGGAGCTCGACGCCTATCTCCAGCGCATCGAGGAAGCCGAGAAACGCGACCACCGCAAATTGGGCCGCGAGATGAACCTCTTCCACATGCAGGAAGAAGCGGTCGGCCAGGTGTTCTGGCATCCCAAGGGCTTCGCGCTTTTCAACAGTTTGCGGAACTATATCCGCCGCAAGCTCGACGCCGCCGATTATCAGGAGGTGATGACGCCGCTCATCCTCGACCGCAAGCTTTGGGAGCAGTCGGGCCATTGGGAGAATTACCGCGAGCATATGTTCGTCGCCGAAGTCGAGGACGAGAAGAAGACGCTTGCCGTCAAGCCGATGAGCTGCCCCGGCCATGTGCTGATCTTCAAGCAGGGCACCAAATCCTATCGCGAGCTGCCTTTGCGTATGGCGGAGTTCGGCTCCTGCCACCGCTATGAGCCGTCGGGCGCGCTGCACGGCATCATGCGCGTGCGCGGCTTCACTCAGGACGATGCGCATATCTTCTGCACCCACGAACAGATCACCGGCGAGACAGCCTCGTTCTGCCGGTTGTTGATGGCGATCTATCGCGACCTCGGCTTCGAGGATGTGCGGGTCAAGCTGGCGACGCGGCCCGCCAACCGCATCGGCAGCGACGCGGTATGGGACCAGGCGGAAGCGGCGCTGAAAGCGGCGACCGAAGAGGCGCAGCTTGCCTATCAGCTCAATCCCGGCGAAGGCGCCTTCTACGGGCCCAAGCTCGAATTCGTGTTGCGCGATTCCATCGGGCGCGATTGGCAGTGCGGCACGCTGCAAGTCGATTTCAACACCGCCGCGCGGCTGGACGCGGCCTACGTCGCCGAAGACGGCGCCAAGCACCCGCCGGTCATGCTGCACCGCGCGATCCTCGGCTCACTGGAGCGCTTCCTCGGCGTGCTGATCGAGCATTACGCGGGGAAGTTCCCGCTGTGGCTTTCGCCGGTCCAGGCCGTGGTCGCGACCATCGTTTCGGACGCCGATTCATATGCTCGGGAGGCGACCGCCGAGCTGCGCGCCGCGGGGCTTCGGGTCGAAAGCGACCTCCGTAACGAAAAAATCAACTACAAGGTGCGGGAACACGCGTTGTCGAAAGTGCCGTATTTGCTGGTCGCCGGGCGCCGGGAGGCGGAAAACCGCACGCTGACCGTCCGCCGGCTGGGGACGGAGGCGCAAGAAAACCTTGCGTTAAGCGCCGTCATTTCTATGCTTAAGGCGGAAGCGGTTCCCCCGGACCTCAAATGAAACCGGAAAGCCGCTTCATGCGTATGGGAATAACCGGTCCCGGACGCGCCTGATCACGGAAGGACCCGCGCGCATTCCCGATGGAAACCCTGTCGCGCGGTCTCGATATCCGCGGCAGTGAAGCGCGTTGGGCCATTCAATAAGGAGTTAGCCATAGCTATCAAGAAGTTCGCTCAACCGACGCCCCCGTCCAAGGACGGACCGCGCGTCAACACAGACATCAATTCTCGCACGATCCTGCTCATCGGAGCCGAAGGCGAGAAACATGGCGAGATCGGCATCGAAGAAGCCCTCGCCATGGCGGAGGAAAAGGGCTTCGATCTCGTCGAAGTTTCTCCGGGCACCAAGCCACCCGTCGTCAAAATGATGGACTACGGGAAATACAAATACGAGCAGCAGAAGAAGTCCGCCGAAGCGCGCAAGCGCCAGAAGATCATCGAGATCAAAGAGATCAAGATGCGGCCGACCATCGACGACCACGATTACGACACCAAGATGCGCGCCATGAAGCGCTTCTTCGAGGAAGGCGACAAGGTCAAGGTGACCTTACGCTTCCGTGGCCGCGAGATGGCGCATCAGAACATCGGCATGGAGCTGCTGAACCGTATCCAGAAGGAGACGGACAGCTTCGCCAAGATCGAGCAATATCCAAGGCTCGAGGGGCGCCAGATGCAGATGGTCCTGGCGCCGCGCTAGATCACGCCGTCGCGCTTGAACGCTGCGATCTCGGCATCGGAATAACCGATACCCTTGAGGACGCTTTGCGTGTCCTCGCCGAGCGCCGGCATCGGATCGAGACGGTCGGGGCTGGCGGAGAGATGCAGCGGCGAGGCCATCACCGGGATGGGCCCGACCGGCGAATCGATCTCGCGGATCATGTTGCGCGCCTTCATCTGCGGGTGCTCCAGCACCTCGCCGACGCCGTTCATCAGCCCGTGCGGCAGCCGCACCTTGTCGAGCCGGACGAGCCATTCCTCCGTCGGCTTGGTCTTGAAAATCGCGATCAGAATCTCGTCCAGCTCCTCGCGATTTTTCCGGCGGGCCGGCGTGTCCAGGAAGCGCGGATCGGAGAAAAGATCGGGCCGCTCGATGACGCGGTGGCAGAAGACGTCCCAATCGGCCGGGCTCGCCACCGCGAGGCCGAAATATTTCCCGTCGCTCGCGAGATAGTGGCCATAGGGCGTGATGTATTGGTGGCGCATGCCATAGCGCTTCGGTTCTTCGCCGTGATGCCAATAATGATGCGGGAAATAGCCGAGCCAGGACGAGGCGGTTTCGAACATCGAAATATCGACGGTCTGCCCCTCGCCCGTTTGTTCGCGTTGATAGAGCGCGGTCAAGATGCCGACGGCCGCATACATCGACGAGATCAGATCGGTGACGGAAACGCCCATCCGCGCGGGCGCATCCTCATAGCCCGTCGTCATCATCAGTCCGGCCTCGCCCTGGATCAGCGCGTCATAGGCCTTCTTGTCGCGATAGGGTCCGTCCTGGCCGTAACCCGATAGCGAGCAATAGATCAGGCGCGGATTGGCCTCGCGCAATTCCTTGGCGCCGAGGCCCATGCGTTCCGCCGCGCCGGGCGCGAAATTCTCCAGCACCACGTCCGACTTCGCGGCCAGCCGTTGCAGGATTTCGCGCGCCGCCGGTTTCTTGACGTCGATGGCGAAGCTTTTCTTGTTGGCGCCGATCCAGACGATGCCGGACGAGAGGCCCTTTACCGCTTTGTCCCAGCCGCGGATCACGTCGCCCGCGCCGGGGCGCTCGATCTTGATGACCTCCGCGCCCATGTCGGCGAGAATCTTGGTCGCGTGCGGGCCGGAGAGCGAAGTCTCCAACGCCAGCACGCGCACGCCGGTAAGCGCACGCTTGGGTTCCGTCATTCTTTGATCTCTGGAAAAAGGTCTTTCACCGGCGCGTGCGCTTTTTTCCACACCATGACGCTGCGGACGTAATCGATCACCACCTTGCCGTCCTGCTGAACGCCGCGCGTGCGCACCTTGATGATACCCCATTGGGGCTTCGATTTGGATTCGCGTCTATCCACCACTTCGGATTCCGAATAGAGCGTGTCGCCGGCGAACAGCGGATTGGGCAAGGTGATCTGATCCCAGCCTAGCGCGAAGCCGTTCTCGCTGACATCGGCGACACCCATGCCGGTAACGATGGCGAGCGTGAGCGCCGAATTGATCAGGCATTTGCCGAATTCGGTGCGCTTGCCGTAGTCGTTGTTGAAATGGATCTGGTTGGTGTTGTTGGTCAGCAGCGTGAACCAGATATTGTCGTTCTCCGTCACCGTGCGTCCGAGGCGGCAGCGATAGACATCGCCGACCGTGAAGTCCTCGAAGTAACGCCCTTCCCAACCCTGTTTGACGGCCATCTACCTCTCCATGTCATGGCCCGACTTGATCGGGCCATCCATCCGGCGCATGTCCATGCCCCGCTTGAAACCTTCATCGCCTGGATGGCCCGCTTTCGCGGGCCATGACACTGAAGGTTTATAATTCACGCCACGCCTAACATCTTCGCCAGCGCCACTGTTTGGCGGGCGCGGTCGACAATGGGGTAATCCAGCAATTGCCCGCGGAATTGGATCGCGCCCAATCCCTTCGCGCGCGCTTCGTCGAACGCCGCCAGCACCGCGCTGGCATATTCGATGTCTTCCTTGGCCGGCGTGAAGGCGTTATTGGCGATGTCGATCTGGTTCGGATGGATGATCGAGATCGCGGTCATGCCGAGACGGCGTGCCTGTATGGCGAAACGCTTGGCGCCTTCGGGATCGTTGAGATCGACCCACACGCCGTCCACCGCCTGGATGTGCGCCGCCGCGCAGGCCGTCGCGATGTGCGAACGCGCATAGATGAGATCGATGGATTCGCCCTCGCGGCGCACCGGCATGTTCATCTCGCGGGTGAAATCTTCGGTGCCGAACATCAGGCCCATGATGCGGGGCGACGACGACGCGATCGGATAGGCGTTGAAGAGGCCGATCGGGCTTTCAATGGCGACCAGCAGCTTCACCGAGCCGCCCGGCATGTGGCGGGCCACTTCCGCGCGGCCGAGTTCGTCTTCGACGATACGCACCTGATCGATCGTGTCGACCTTCGGCACCACGAGGCCCTCGAGGCCGGGACGCACCACCGCCTTGATATCCTCGATGAAGCGTTGCGAGCCCACCTGATTGACGCGCACATAGCGCATGGGCGTGCGATAGGTCGGATCGGCTTTCAGACGCTCGGCCACCGCATCGAGCGACGCGCCGATCTGGCGGCGGGCGTTTTCCTTTTCCGCCGGCGCGACGCCGTCCTCGATGTCCATCATGATGGCATCGACGGGAAGCGTCAGCGCCTTGTCGATCATGCGCTGGCGCTCGCCCGGCACAAACATCCAGGAACGGAGCAAGCGTTTGGGTTGTTCAGTCATTGCGATAATTCACCTGTTGTCATTCCCGGCCGAGCGATGAGCAGGCATCGCGAGGGGAAGGGAATCCATTCGTCACCGGATGCGGCTACCTGTCCCCATATGGATCCCCTTCCCTCGCGCAAACCTTCGGTTTGCACTCGCCGGGGATGACAAAGAGGGTAGAGCTTCATCCGTCGTTTCCTAATAGGATTTCGGCATGCCGAGAACGTTCTGGCCCAAAAACGCCAGCACCAGATTGTTGTTGATCGGCGCCGTCATATAGAGCCGCGTCTCGCGGAATTTGCGTTCGACATCGAATTCGCGCGCGAAGCCATAGCCGCCATGCGCGTCGATGCAGGCGTTGGCCGCTTCCCAGGCCGCTTCCGACGCCAACAGCTTCGCCATGTTCGCTTCGGCGCCGCATTTCTCGCCGCGGTCGAATTTTTCGGCGGCGTCGTTGCGCATGCGGTCGGCCGCTTCGACATGGGCATAGGCCCGCGCCAGCGGGAATTGCACGCCCTGATTGGCGCCGATGGGTCTGCCGAACACCACGCGTTCGCTGGCATATTTGGCGCCCTTATCGACGAACCAGCGTCCATCGCCGATGGCTTCGGAGGCGATCAGGATGCGTTCCGCGTTCCAGCCATCGATGATGTGGCGAAAGCCCATGCCTTCGGTGCCGACGAGATTCTCGGCCGGCACTTCAACATTCTCGAAGAACAGGATGTTGGTGTGGTGGTTGAACATCATGTCCAAGGGCTGCACGTCGAGCTTGCCCTTGATGTCGCGCATATCGACGAGGAAGACGGAGAGTCCTTGCGTCTTGTCCTTGAGATCGGCGTAAGGCGTCGTGCGCGCCAGCAGCAGCATGAGGTCGGATTGCTTGACGCGGGAAATGAAAATCTTTTGGCCGTTGACGATGTATTTGTCGCCCTTACGCTCGGCGCGGGTTTCGATTTTCGTTGTCTCCGACCCCGCATTGGGCTCGGTCACCGCGAAAGCCTGAAGGCGCAATTCACCGCTGGCGATTCCCGGCAGATAGCGGCGTTTCTGGTCCACGCTGCCATGCTTCAACAGCGTGCCCATCGTGTACATCTGGGCGTGACAGGCCAAACCATTACCCGGCGAGCGATTGATCTCTTCAAGGATGATCGAGGCTTCCATCAATCCCAGCCCGGCGCCGCCATATTCTTCCGGGATCAGCGCGGCCAAATAACCCGACGCCGTCAGCTCCTTGACGAAGGCTTGCGGGTATTCGCCGGCTGCGTCGATCTCGCGCCAATAGGCGTCCGGGAAGCCCGCGCAGATCTTGCGGATGGCTTCCCGGATCGCCTCTTGTTCTTCGCGCGATGCCAAAATCTAACTCCTATAAATAAAGCTTCCCAGTTCGATGTAGGCGGTCTTTGCGGCCGAAAGTCACCAGCGCCGGCGTTGATTCATTGAAGGTACTGTTTGAACCATTCGAGGACCGGTTTCATCGCTTCATCCGTCCTTTTCCCATACACATCGAAGTGGACGCCGTCTTTTAGCGTGAAGATCTTCTTCGGTTCCTTAGCCTTATTATACAACCTATCGGCATCGTCGGCCTCGAGCTCGTCCTTCTCCGCTTGAACGAAGAGAATTGGTGTCGGAGCCACCTTGTCGACAATTTCTTCCGGCTTGTAGTCCAGCCACCCATCAACGGTTGCTAGCGTTGTCTTGTTGCCTTTTTCCTTTTCCACCTGTTCAGCATCCTTCAAGGAAGAGGTCAGCTCAGGAGGCATGACCAGTACCGAATCGGTTCCCTTGTCCAAGAACCCATGGAAGTCTTTGGACTTGCCAGTCAAAACCCTATTAATTCGGTCCTCTTGAACCTTTTGCATGAGAGTTGCCCACTCCTGCTCGGTTCGAAATCTTCTCATTCGCCGCTCGCCGTCACCGACCAAGACCATGGAGGCAACCGCTTTTACGCGTCGGTCTCGGGCCGCTATGTACACTACCTCTCCACCTCCCAAGCTGACGCCTAACAACGCGATCTTGTCAGGGTTCACTTCTGGTCTGGATTGCAAGTAGGAGATGGCGTTGCTGGCGTCATAGATCTGTAGGTATGGAATTACCTCGCCGCGGACGCCTTCACTCTCTCCGAATCCTCTGAAATCCATAGTCAGGGACACAAAGCCTGCTGCGGTAAACGCGTCGGCAAACCCAGGAAAGAAAGCGTCCGCCGTGGCCATGAAACCCGGCACAAGCACGACACCAGGAAGATTGCTTCCTTTCTTGGCATTGTCAGGCTTAGAAAGTATTCCGGACAGTTTTAGACAGTCGCTATAGTAGTTTATTCTCTCTTTCATTAATCAAAGCTCCTTTACGAATTTCCCCACGCTTCGACGAAGCGGCGCGCATCGTCGATAACGGGCTCGGACACCGGCACAAAGGGCACCACCAGACGCGTGACGCCCGCTTCGCGGAACGGCTCAAGCCGCTCCTTGATTTCCTTGATCGACGTGCCGGGGATCACCGGCAGCTTGTCCATGTACTCGTCGGTCATGTGCTGCGCCGCCGCCTTGAAGCCGTTCGCCTTGAAGGCTTCCTGGATGCGCATCACTTCGGGCTCGAAGCCCGATGCGATCAGCATGTCCTTATAATGGTCGGCGATGTTGTAGAAGGTCAGCACCTGGCGCAGCTTCGAGCGCGCCATCGCGCGGTCGGGATTGAGCGAGACGCGCACCTTGGCGATGATCTCGATCTCGTTGGGATCGCGGCCCGCTTCGATGGCGCCTTCGCGCACGCGCGTCGCGATCTCCTTGATGGTGGCGGGCGTTCCCATGTTGATGAACACCCCGTCGGAGATTTTTCCGACCAGCTTCGTCATCTGTGGTCCGAGGCCGGCGAGATAAATCGGGAATTTCGGGTGCGCCGGCTTCCACGACAATTGGAAGCGTTTGCCGGTGTTGTAGACCTCGCCCTCATATTCGACACGCTCGCCCGATGCCGTCAGCTTGACGATGTCGATATATTCGCGCGCGCGGCGAAGCGGACGGTCGAACACGCCATTGTGCCAAGCGGCGATGGTCTTGTTGGCGACACCGAGACCGAGCAGCAAGCGGCCATCCGAGAGGTCCTGCAAGGTCGCGGACTGGATGCCGAGCGTCACCGCGCTGCGTCCATAGATGTGATAGATCGCGGTGCCAAGCTTCAACGTCTTGGTGCGCGCGGCGATTGCCGACAGCAGCACCATCGGATCGGTTGAATTGGATTCGCCTTTCCAGAAGGCGCCGAACCCTGCCTGCTCAATGGCGGGCGACAGATCGACGATCCCCTTCATGGGATAATGCGCCGCCGAATTGAGCTCTATGTCGTAATGCACCGCCGTTTCCTTCCCATCCCCATCATGTCATGGCCCGACTTGATCGGGCCATCCATCCGGCGTGTGTCTACGCGCCGATTAAATCCTTTATCACCTGGATGGCCCGCTTTTGCGGGCCATGACATAGGAGGTTTATCCAACTCATCCAACGCCGCCCAGATACACGCTTTTGGGATCGATCTCCTCGCGCAGGAGGCGCAATTCCTCGGCCGTCGGCAAGGGCGTCGTCGCTACGCTTTTCGGAACCTCAAGGGCAAAGCCGGTATTGGCCAACACATCCTCCAGACTTGTCCCCGGATGCAAGGAGAGCAGCATCGCCTGATGCGTCTCCTTGTTGAAGCCGATAGCGCATTTGTCGGTGATGATGCGATGCGGCCCGCCGCCGCGTAAGCCCAGTTCGGCGCGCGGCCGGCCCCCGACATAACCAGGGCTCGTCAGATGGGCGACCGCGATGGGCAATTTGCGCTTCTCGTGACGCATGATCGTGATGACGCGCTTGGCCAGCGAGGCCACATCATTGCCCCCGGCGCTGCCGTTGAAATAGCGCACCTTGCCGTTCTCTTTCGACAGCGTCGTATTGATGTTGCCGTAACGGTCGACTTCGAGCGCGCCGAGAAAGCCGGTATCGACGACGCCGCGGTGGAGATTCATTCCCATCACGTCGAGGAAGCCGCTCCAGCACGTCGCGCGATAGAAGATGCGCGAATCGGCGAGCCCGACCGGCGTATCCTTGGGGCGCATATTGGCGACGCCGATTTCGAGCAGCGGCGTCAGATTGGGCGCATGGGTCGATTTCGCCAGGAAGCACGCGATTTGCGGCAGGCCGATGCCGACGACGACCGTCTCGCGGTCGCGCAGCTCGCGGGCGCCGGCCGCCACCATGATCTCGGTGCTGCGAATCTCTCTCAATAGCCCAACTCCGGATCGGCTTTCAGGGACGCGAGATGCGCCTCGCCGCCGATCTTCTCCAGATATTCGCGGTGGTCTTTGGTGCCACGGATATAGGCGTTTATGTAATCGCCGATCCGCTCCGGCCGCTTGGAATGTTCGACATAGAGCTTCAAATGCGCGCCATCGTAATCATAGCTGCCATAGACCGCGGTCGGATGCGCCGCCCACGGCAGATGCACCACCGCCTCGACGCGATGGGCGGGGATGATGGTGCGCTCGGGCTCGCGCTGGAATGCTTCGGTCGGCACGATCTCTTCCGCGATGATGACAAGCCGTTTCGCGGCCTTCGCCTGTTCTTCGTTTTCCCAGCGCGGGCCGTCGATGCGGCAATTGCCTTCTTCATCCGCCTTCTGCACATGGATGAAGGCAATGTCCGGAACCAGCGCCCGCATCGCCACATAGGGCTCGCCGGTGAACGGGCACGCGATCCGCGCCACCTCGCCGGCGCCCGAGCCCTGTTCGAGGCGCTCTAGAATCTCGGAGGCGATCAGCGATTTGATCGGAATGAACGAGAGCCCGAGCGCGCCCGCGAGATAGCGGAAGCAGAGCGACAGGCTCGTCCAATCCTCGAAGGTCAGCGAGCCCTGCTCGCGCGCGCGGTTGATATTGTGCACCGGCCCGAAACGGTCGAGCGAGCCGCCGCCGATGATCAGCCGGCGCACCAATCCGGCGCCGACCAGCAAATCCGTATCCAGCCCGGCGACGCCTTGCGACACGGTCAGGTCGTGCTTGTTCTGGCGGATCAGCTCATGGGCGATGGCGATGACGTTGCGCGCAATCGCGAAGCCGCCGAGCCCGATATGGGCGCCGTTGGGGACGCTTGCCACCACCTCCGGCACGCTTCTGATTTTGCCAGCCACGATAGACGCTTAACCCCCGTACCCAGGGCTACGCTGGAGCCCTTAACGGCAGTCATTAGAAGCCCTTGGCGTCGCAGGCAAGCGCATCCGGGCGCGGCTTATCCCCGCCGCTTCGGACCAAGTTAGACTTCTGCGTGAGGCGATGAAGAACGATGCGCGGAGAGGCGGAAAATTGCACCTTATTGCACCGAAATTTTTCTACACGATTTGCGTGCAAATGCAGCAAATACCGGGTTTTGCACGCCTCCTCGCCGGCGAAACCCGGGGGGAGGGGGTATTCTCGCCCCGCGCCCCGGTTGCAAAGCTGCTAAACTGCCGCCAAACAGATAGGCCAAGTCTTGGGAGGGCTTCTAATGACTGAAGTCAAACTGCCGCGCCGTGATTTTCTCAAAGCGGCGGGCGCCGCTAGCGCGGCCGGTGCCGCGGCAGCCACCGGCATCGCCGCCTGTAGCCCGGCGGCCGAGACGGCGGCGACGGCCCCACCGGCCGAACCCGAAATCTGGCTGACGCTGAACGCGACCGAGGCCGCCTTCGTCAAGGCCGTCGTCGATACGCTGATCCCGGCCGACGAGCTGACCCCGTCCGGCACCGATGTCGGCCTTGCCACCTTCATCGATCGCCAGTTGGCCGGCGGTTTCGGCAATGGCGCCAAGCTTTACCGTTCCGGCCCGTTCCTGCCGGGCAAGCCCGAGCACGGCTATCAGCTGGCGCTCTCCCCGCGCGACTTCTTCCGCGCCGGCATCTCCGAGGCCAATGCCTGGACGACCAAGACCTATGGCAAGGAATTCGACCGCCTGACCGTCGAGCAGCGCAACGAAGCGTTGACGGCGATAGAGACCGGCAAGGCGCAATTCAACGGCGGCTTCACCAGCAATTTCTTCTTCGACAATTTCCTGCAGCTCTCGATGGAAGGCTTCTTCGCCGACCCGATGTATGGCGGCAACAAGAACAAGGTGGCGTGGAAGATGATCGGTTTCCCCGGCCTGCCCGCCAGCTACCGCGAAGAGGTCAAGACCTATTTCAACAAGAAATATGACAAGGAACCGCAATCCATTGCGGACTTCTCTTAGGGAGCGCCGCCGATGGTCACCAAACTCAAGGAAGTCGATGCGGTCGTCGTCGGCATGGGCTGGACGGGCGCCATTCTGTCGCGCGAACTCACCAAGGCCGGGCTGAACGTCGTCGGGCTCGAACGCGGTCCCATGCGCACGCCGCGTGACGATTTCGCGATTCCAGCGATCCGCGACGAGCTGAAATATACCAACCGCCATGAGCTGTTCCAGGACACCGCGATGGAAACGGTGAGTCTGCGCCACGCCATGAGCGAAACGGCGTTGCCGATGCGCCGTCACGGCTCGTTCCTGCCCGGCACCGGCGTCGGCGGCGCGGGCTCGCATTGGAACGGCGCGACGTGGCGCAATCTCGAAGTCGATTACGTCGTGCGCTCGCACTACACGGAGAAATACGGCAGGAACGCGATCCCCGCCGACATGACGGTGCAGGATTTCGGCGTTACCTATGCCGAGCTCGAACCGCATTTCGACAAATTCGAGAAGCTGTGCGGCATCTCCGGCCAGGCGGGGAATCTACGCGGCAAGAAGATCGACGGCGGCAATATCTTCGAAGGTCCGCGGGCGAACGATTATCCCAACAAGCCGCTGGCGCGCAATTTCGCCTCCAGCACTTTCGACACGGCCGCGCGAAGCCTCGGCTATCATCCCTTCCCGCAGCCCTCCGCCAATGCCAGCGAGGCCTATACCAACCCCGAAGGGGCGACGATGGGCCAATGCGTCTATTGCGGCTTCTGCGAGCGCTATGGCTGCGAATCCAACGCCAAGGCGTCGCCCAATGTGAGCGTACTGCCGGTGCTACTGCCCGATCCGAAATTCGAGCTGCGCACAAATTCCTATGTGAAGAAGCTCAATTACGACCGCGCGGCGAAGAAGGTGACGTCGGTCACCTATGTCGATACGCGCACCGGCGAGGAATATGAGCAGCCCGCGGGGCTCGTCATCCTCGGCGCCTATGTCTTCAACAACACGCTGCTGATGCTCTATTCGGGCATCGGCACGCCCTATGATCCGGTCACCGGCAGAGGCTCAGTCGGCAAGAATTATTGCTATCAATATACCGGCGCGGGCGTGACCGTGTTCTTCGAAGACGCCGAAACCAATCCGTTCATGGCGGCCGGCGCGTTCGGCACCATCATGGACGATTTCAACGGCGACAATTTCGACCATTCGGGCCTCGGCTTCATCGGCGGCGGCCATATCTCGGCCGGCCTTTCCAATGGCCGCCCGATCGAGACGCGCGCCGTTCCGCCGGGCACGCCGCGCTGGGGCAAGGCGTGGAAGGAAGCCAACGCGAAATGGTATCGCCGCTGGTTCAACGTCGCCGGAACCGCCGTCAATTACGCCTATCGCGATAATTACCTGGACCTGGATCCGACTTATAAGGATGCGCTGGGCCGGCCGCTGATCCGCATGACCTATAATTTCAAGGAGAACGACTACAAGATCGGCGCCTTCCTCAGCCAGAAATCGGCCGAGATCGCCAAGGCGATGAACCCGACCATCATGACCGAGCCGCGCTTCCGCCGCGGCGACTACGATTCGCGACCTTATCAGTCGACGCACAATACGGGCGGCACCATCATGGGCACCGATCCGTCGACCAGCGTGGTGAACAGATATCTGCAGTCCTGGGACGCCAGCAATCTCTTCATCATGGGAGCAAGCGTCTTCCCGCAGAACCAGAGCTACAATCCGACCGGTCCCTTGGGCGCGCTCGCCTATTGGTCGGCGGATGCGATCGTCAACAAATATATGAAAGCGCCCGGCCCGCTGATGCAGGCTTAGTCGCGCCTTACCCTTCGACAGCGAGGGGGAGGCGTTTTGTCCTTATCGGGAGAGCTCCATGACGGAAATCAAACTTCCACGTCGCGACTTTCTGAAAGCGGCGGGCGCGGCCGGTGTCGCGGGCGCCGCCGCAACGACCGGCATCGCCGCGTGCAGTCCGGAAACCCAGACGGCAGCGAATGCGTCCGCGGCGGCCCCCGACACCTATCTCGTGCTGACCAACGAGGAAGTCGCGTTCCTCTCGGCCGCGGTGGACACCATCATCCCCGCCGATGCGCTGTCGCCCTCCGGCACAGATTGCGGCTGCGTTGTCTTCATCGACGGCCAGCTCGGCGGCGCCTATGGCGGCGGCGCGAAAATGTATCGCGCCGGACCTTATATGAAGGGCACGCCCGAACAGGGCTATCAGCTTCCGCTTACGCCGCACCAATTCTTCGTGGCGGGCATCAGGGCCGCCAATGCCTGGTCGGAAAAAACCTACGGCAAGCTCTACGACCGGCTCACCCCTGCGGAACGCGCCGAAGCGCTGACGGCCTGGGAGAAGGGCGTGGCCCAATTCGACGGCTTCGAATCGCGGCTGTTCTTCCAGCGGCTCTTGCAGATCACCATGGAGGGGTTCTTCGCCGACCCCATCTATGGTGGCAACCGCAACAAGGCGTCGTGGCGCATGCTCGGCTATCCCGGCCTTCCCGCCACCTATGCGGACAAGGTCGAGGAGTATCGCGACAAGCCCATTGTCGTGACCGAACCGCTATCCATCGCCGACTTCAGTTGAGAGGGACGTCATGGTCACGAAACTGAACGAAGTCGATGCGGTGGTGATCGGCGTCGGCATGACCGGCGCCATGATTGCCAAGGAATTCACGCTTGCGGGCCTGACCGTCGTCGGCCTCGAACGCGGCCCCGACCGCCGTCCGCGAGAGGAATCCGTGCTCCCGCGAATCCGCGACGAACTGAAATACGTCCAGCGCCTGGAGCTGATGCAGGACAATTCCATCGACACCGTCACCTTCCGCAACAATTCGGAGCAGACCGCGCTTCCCATCCGCCGCTGGGGCGCGTTCCTGCCCGGCGAAGGCGTCGGCGGCACGCTCAACCATTGGGGCGGCATGCATTGGCGCTATTTGCCGACGGATTTCCGTATCCGCAGCACGATCACAGAACGCTACGGCGCGGGCGCCATTCCCGGCGACATGACGATCGCCGATTGGCCTGTCTCCTACGACGAGTTGGAGCCCTACTACGACAAGTTCGACAAGATGTGCGGCGTGGCGGGCAAGGCCGGCAATCTGCGCGGCCAGAAAATCGCGGGCGGCAATATCTTTGAAGGCGCGCGCAGCGACGAATATCCGACGCCCGCGCTGAAGCCCTCGGGCGGCGCGGTCTTGTTCACGCAAGCCTGCAACAATCTTGGACACCACCCTTTCCCCGCGCCCTTCGGCGCCGCGAGCCAGCCCTACAAGAATATTTACGGCATCCAGCTTGGGGCCTGCGAATATTGCGGCTTCTGCGGCCGCAATTCCTGCGAGGCGAATTCCAAGGTCACCGCGCCCACCCACATCATGCCGGCGCTCCGCGACGAGGCGAAATTCACGCTGCGCACGAACGCGTTCGTCTCCAAGCTCGTCTACGACCGCCAGGCGAAGAAAGTCACGAGCGTCCTCTACACCGACATGAATACGGGCGAGGAATATGAGCAGCCCGCGGGCATCGTCATTCTGTCGGGTTACGTCTTCACCAATAGCAATATGCTGTTCCATTCGGGCATCGGCGAACCCTACGACGCGCGCACCGGGCGCGGCGTCGTCGGCAAGAATTATTGCTATCAGTTCGAAGCAACGGCGACGGCCTTCTTCGAGGACAAGAACCTCAACCCGTTCATGGGCTCGCCGGGCGACCGCGCGGTCATCGACGACTTCAACGGCGAGAATTTCGATCATTCCGGCCTCGACTTCCTCGGCGGCGGCTACATTCGCGGCGGCAGCGGCGCCGAGCCTCCCATCGGTGGGCGCGCAGTGCCCGCCGATGTTCCGTCCTGGGGCTCCGAATGGAAGAAGGAAACCGTGCGCTGGTACTACCATGCGGTCGAGTTCCAGAACCAGGGCTCGGTTTATGCCAACCGCGCGAACTATCTCGACGTCGATCCCATCTATAAGGATGCGTTGGGACGGCCGTTGATCCGCCTCACCTATAACGCCACCAAAAACGATCACGCGATGTCGCGCTATATGCTGACCAAGATCGACGCGATCATCAAAGAGATGAACCCGACCCACTACGAGCTGCATCCGCGGCCGCTCAACTTCACCATCGTGCCCTATCAGTCGACGCACAACACCGGCGGCACCATGATGGGGACGACGCCCGCAAATAGCGTGGTCAACCGCTATCAACAGTCATGGGCCGCGCACAATCTGTTTATCATGGGCGCCTCCACCTTCCCGCAGCAGCACGGCTATAACCCAACGGGCACCGTGGGCGCGCTCGCCTATTTTGCGTCCGACAAGATCGTGAAGGATTATGTGAAGAATCCCGGTCCGCTGGTTCAGGCGTAATGAAAATCAAGGGAGAGACATTCATGCAGTTCGTTCGTTACGGTGCAGCCGCCTGCGCCCTTCTTCTCGCCGCGCCCGCCTTCGCGGCCGACGCCAATCACGGCAAGACATTGTTCACGGCATGCTTCGCCTGCCATACGGAGCGGCCCGATGCGCTCGGCCCGAGTCTGAAGGGCGTCGTCGGGCGCAAAGCGGCCTGGCTGCAGGATTTCCGCTATTCGCCCGCCATGACGCGCTCGGGCCTTACTTGGACCGAAGCGAATTTGAAGGATTATCTGCGCGACCCGCAAGGAAAGGTGAAGGGCAACCGTATGCCGTTCTCCGGTTATCCGAACGCGACCGACGTCGACGACGTCGTGGCCTATCTCGTCACACTGAAATAATTCGAGCTGCCGTTGACGTTCTCGTTCGTGACATTGGTCGCGATCGAGATGCGGGTTCCCTCGCCGTGGAACGGATGCACCCAGTGCTCGATCCAGGCCGGAAAGAGCAACATCATTCCGGCCTGAGGCTGAATCAGCATAGGCTGACCTTCGTTGAAACCCGGCATGCGCGCGAACCCCGCCGCCGGACGCGGATCGCGCAATTCGATCCTGCCATTGGTCGCCGTCTCCGGCGACGGCTTGCCGACCGACACGTAATAGACCACCGACCAATGATTGCCGGGATGCACATGCAGCATGTTGTAGTGCCCGGATTGATTGACGTTGGCCCAGGCATCGGCGCGGTAGGCAACCTGCGTTTGCGCATTGGGACGCCGCTGCTCGACCAGTGACGGCATCTGGCTGATGGCCTGCACCGAGCGGTCAACCTCGGAGGCCAAAATCTTGATCTCGGCTTCGGGCCAATCGAGCAAATCGGGAAGCGACTGCCAGCCGCCGACATTGCTGATGCGGTTGGCCTCGCCGCGTTCGTAGCGGGCGGGGATGGCGCGCTCAAGTCCGGCGTTCAGCGCCGCCGCGCCAGGCACCGTTCGTATCGAGAGCGGCGTTCCGAAAGCGACCGACATTTCCGGCGTGATTGGCACGAACATTTTTGCGGCAAGCCCAGCAGTCCCCGCGCCAAGTCCAGGGTTTCGCCCGCTTGAAATCAAATCACGATTGCTCGCGCCAGAAACCCAGCGCCTCCTGCGCCGCACGGTCGGAAAAACTGAAGATCACGGTTTGGTGTTTCGCCCTCAATCGGTACGAGCACCAGGACGGCACGACGAATATATCATGCGGTGAAAAATCGAATCGCTCGCCGTCGATTTCCACCTCACCCTCGCCCTCGACCACGGCGAACACCGTGCCGTCGGTGCTACGGTAGGGAACCCCTGAAAAACCCGCCGGCAGGAACTGCATGGCGACCGCCATGGTCGGGAAGGGATGGCGGCCATTCGCCGGGTTGGCGTAACGCATCTTGAAGCCATGAGCAGGATGTGGCGCATCGTTGCGCGCAGCAGCGGCAAGCGCCTCGCGTGTTCGCGCATAGGGATAAACCAGCACGGGCGAGACGGCCCCGCCTTGTTTGTAATCCACCGGGAGCAGGTTCGAGCCGAACGCCGCCAGCGCGGTGCCGTGTTCGCGAAGGTGTGCGTTCTCATTGCCCGCATAATTCTCGCGAAACGTGGCGCCGAAGAAACGCGTGAACGGTGTGTCGAGTCCGTCCAGCCAGACGACAGGACACGAGCCCTCATTGCCATGCGCGTGCCAGCTCCAATTCGGCGTCACCACGAAATCGCCCGGATGCATGATGACGCGCTCGCCGCCGACATCGGTGTAGCCGCCCTCGCCTTCCATCAGGAAGCGCAGCGCGTTCGGCGTATGTCGGTGGGAGCGCGCGACCTCGCCAGGCTGGATGATCTGCAACCCCGCATAGAGCGAGTTGGTGATGAAGGTGGTGCCCTTCAGTTTCGGATTCTCCAGCACCAACACGCGGCGCTCCGCCTGCTCCTTCGAGATGAGGGACGCCGCCTCGATCAGCTTCAGCCTGAGCTCGCTGTAACGCCACAGGCGGGGCGCGCATTCCGTTCCCGGCCGCATTGCCGATTCCCGCCGCTCCCACAGCGGCATCACGTCGAGCGCGGCAATCTCACGCGAAAAATTCGCCAGCGCGAGAGATAAATCTTTGGCCGTCATCAGGCTTTGGCGTCCACCGGCAACGGCTCGACGAAGATGGAGCGCTTACCCGTCTCGCCTTGCACCACGTCGAGCGTCATCTCGCCGACACGCTCGAAATGGATGCGCACCTTGTCGCCGTGGCGGATGGGCCCAACGCCGGCCGGCGTGCCCGTCGCGATGATGTCGCCCGGATAGAGCGTCATCACCGATGAAGCGAGTTCGATCATGCCCGGAATGTCGAGCACAAGATCGCACGTGTTGGCATCCTGCTTCAACTCGCCGTTCACCCATAAACGGCCCTGAAGATTGGAAACGCCCTCGCCGATTTCGTCCTCCGTGACAATCCACGGACCGACCGGGCAGAACGTGTCGAAACCTTTGCGCGTGACACGCTCCTCCTTGCCCCGGATCACCGCGTCGATCAGGCAGGAATAGCCGAACGTGTATTCGCGCCATTTTTCGCGCGGAATGTCGCGGCCCTCTTTGGAGACGATCAGGGCCAACTCGCACTCATGATCGATGCGGCGGCCCCCATTCACCGGCAAGACAATCGGATCGGCAGGCCCCGACAGCGCCGAAGGCGGCTTCAAGAAAAAGCCCTGATTGTTGGCGCGATAGGCGGCGTTCATTTCGACGCCATGCTCGTGATAGTTGACCGGATAGGCGATGACCTTGTTGGGCCATGGCACGGGCGTCAGCAGGCGCACCTGAGAGAGCGGCTTGCCTTGGGCACTCCGTTCGGCGGTCTCCAACCGTCCGCGATAATCGGCGAAATTCGCGATCAGCCGGTTCATCGCGACGGGCGGCCATTCCTCGGGCTCAGCCCCGATGATTCCGGTGACATCAATGATCGTATCGTCGCGGATAACGCCGATACGGCCATTGTTGAAGCGGGCAAGTTTCATGTCATATCCTTCAAGGCGCAGGAAAATGCTACGCCACTCCTTCTTTACAGGCAATTTTGGGAAAGTGTACTGATTGGATATGGCGGCGGTGGAAAGCGAAATCACCATTGTCGGCGGCGGCATCGGCGGCCTCGCGCTCGCGCTTCACTTGCACGGCCATGGAATCTCCTGCCGTATCTACGAGGCAGCGCCGGTCTTGAAGGAACTGGGCGTCGGCATCACCGTTCTGCCGCACGCCATGCGCGAGCTGACCGCGCTTGGGCTCGGCCAAACGATCGAAGCGCTCGGCATCGAGAACACCGAAAGCCGTTTCTTCAACCGCTTCGGCCAGCTCATCTATGCCGAGAAGCGCGGGCGCTATGCCGGCTACAAAGTGCCCGAAATCGGCGTCCATCGCGGCCGCCGAGCGCTTCCAAATCGATCTCGGTCTTTTTGACTTCAGGAAAATACTCGGTCTCTTCTTCCTTCACGTGATGCTTCACATATTCCGAGAGAACCTTGACCTTGGCGTCATAGAGCTCATCGTCTGGCGCCATTTCCTTGAGTTGCTCGACCAGCGATTTGATGCCGGCATGCTCGACTTCGGCTTCGTCGACCATTTCTTCATCTTCGTCTTCGAGCACTTCGCGTGTCGCGGGATAGAAGATTTCCTCTTCGATCTGAGCGTGCACGCTTAGTTCGTCGCAGATCTTCTTGACGATAGCGTCCTTGCCGGCGTCTTCGTCGTTCTTGGCCTTTTCGAATTTCTTGAACAGATCTTCGACGGTGGCGTGATCGGCCATTAGAAGTTTGATGGCGTCCTGCGCTTTGGCATTAGGTTTCGTGCGAGCCTTTTGATCGCGGACTGGCTTTGACGTGCTGGTGCCGAGGGGCATGGAACTCTCCGTGATGTGGGTTTCAAAGCGAAGGCACGAACCTCGCGCCTGTCAGTGACTTAGCGGCGAAGAGCACGAGTTGGTTCCGGCTCTTGCAATATTTCTCACACACCGTGCCGCCGCGATTCGACCAAGCGCGGCAAATATGTTCTTCTTTCGGGCATCGGACCATGCCAGTCGAGCTGCGGCAATTTTAAAGCGCAACCGGGGCCGGGTTGTTGCGTTTCTTAGTTCTCCGCAAGTCATCCCCCAAGAGGGCCTTACGATGAACCGCCACCTCTTGAGCGATGCTCTCGGAGCGCCGAGCGCCTTCCTGCCGCGCTATGTCGCTGTCCGGACATTGACCGAAAGACTCGCCGAGCCGCTGGGCCCCGAAGATCAATGCATCCAGTCAATGCCGGATGCGAGCCCGACCAAATGGCATCTTGCCCACACCACCTGGTTCTTCGAGACGTTGGTGCTGGCCCCGCATGCGCCCGGCTACCAGCTCTACGATCCGCGCTACGCCTATCTGTTCAATTCCTATTACGAGGCATTGGGCGCGCGCCATCCGCGGCCTGAACGCGGGCTTCTGACGCGGCCGACGGTTGCGGAGGTGCTTGCCTATCGCCGACATGTCGATGCGGAAATCGCGCAATTGTTCGAAAGCACATCGCACGTCGCCCGCGTCGCATTCGAAGATATCGCTGAGCTCGGTCTCCATCACGAACAACAGCACCAGGAATTGCTGCTCACCGACATCAAGCACGCTTTTTCCTGCAATCCCCTGTTGCCGGCCTATGCGCCTCCCGTTCCTTCGGTGGTGCCCGATGCCACCCCGCTCGAATGGATGGAGCATCCGGACGGCATCGTGCCCATCGGCCATGACGGGAACGGCTTCGCCTTCGACAATGAGGGACCGCGCCATCCCGCGCTTCTGACGCCCCACCGGCTTGCATCGCGGCCCACGACATGCGGCGAATATCTCGCTTTCATGGCGGACGGCGGCTACCGGAAGCCGCAACACTGGCTCTCCGACGGCTTGGTGGCATGTCAGAAAGAAGGCTGGACGGCGCCGCTCTATTGGTTGGAGCGAGACGGCGCGTGGGAAATGTTCACGCTCAACGGCGTTCAGCCGGTGAAGCCGGACGAACCTGTCACGCATGTCAGCTTCTATGAAGCGGCCGCCTATGCGTCGTGGGCGGGAAAGCGCCTGCCGACCGAATTCGAATGGGAAGCAGCCGCCTCCGAGCGCGCGGTCGAGGGTAATTTCCTCGACCCTGCGCGGCCCCATCCCAAAGCCGCCTCGCGGCCCGGCATGCAGCAACTCTACGGCGACGTCTGGCAATGGACGCGTTCGGCCTATGATCCCTATCCCGGCTTTCGTCCGTTCGAAGGCGCCGCCGGTGAGTACAATGGCAAGTTCATGTGCGGCCAGCTCGTGCTGCGCGGCGGCTCCTGCGCCACGCCGCAGGGCCACATCCGTTCCTCCTATCGCAATTTCTTCCCACCTGCGGCCCGCTGGCAATTCTCCGGCATCCGGCTTGCGGAGGATGCATGACGCCCCCGCATGAAGACGCGCTCCGCCAACAGCAGCCGGAGCATGATTACGAATTTCGCGATGCGCTTATCGCCGGGCTGACATCGACGCCCAAACGAATTCCGAGCAAATATTTCTACGATGGCGCGGGCTCGAAACTGTTCGAGCAGATCTGCGCGTTGCCCGAATATTATCCGACGCGCACCGAGCTCGCCCTTCTGCGCCGCCACGTGAGCGAGATCACGGCCCTGTTCGGAGCGGACGTCGAGATCGTCGAATTCGGCGCCGGCGCGATCGAAAAAATCCGCCCACTGCTCGATGTGGCCGAGCGCCCGCTTGCCTATATCCCGGTTGATATCTCCGGACCCTATCTAAGGTCGGTCGCGGCAAAGCTCGATGCGGAATATCCTGATTTGCTGGTGCGCCCAGTAGTCGCGGATTTCACGCAAAGCCTTCCCGATACGATCTTCTCCGATGGTGCGCGGCGCATCGGCTTCTTCCCCGGCTCGACCATCGGCAATTTCGAACCGCACGAAGCTGTCCAATTCCTTCGCCAAACGGCACAACTCGTCAGAGGCGGCGGCCTTCTCATCGGCGTCGATCTGGTGAAGGACCCGGCGATCCTCCATGCGGCCTATAATGACGATATCGGTGTGACCGCAGCGTTCAACAAGAACCTCTTGGTGCGGGCCAATCGCGAGGGGCTGGCGAATTTCGATCCCAGCCGCTTCACCCATTACGCGTTCTACAATCCGGTCGCCCAACGCATCGAGATGTATCTGATGAGTTCGACCGCCCAACGGGTGACGATTGCGGGCCGCACCTTGCGCTTCGCGGAAGGCGAAGCGATCCACACCGAATGGTCGCAAAAATATACGGTCGAAGGCTTCCGCAGCCTCGCCGCATCGGCGGGCTTCAATCCGCGCGCCGTGTGGTGCGATTCCGAACGCCTCTTCAGCATCCACTGGCTGGAAGCGGTCTAGTCCCAGAGATCGCGGAATTGCGCGGCGACCACATCCTCATAGGACGGATTGCCTTTCAGGATTCCCACATCGCGCGAAAATTGATTCATGCCGGCGACGAAGTCGTGGCTGATCGACGCGTCGTAAAAAGGCAGATCGCGGCGGATCAATTCGGCGATCAGCTCGGCCTCTGACGGCGGAAACAGTTTGCGGCCGATCCCGGTGGCGCGGGCCGGATCGGCGCGCAACGCGGCGTGGGTTTTTACAATCGCGCGGATAGCGGCAGCCGCCACATCGGGTTGCTGCACGATCAAGCGCGTCGTGGCGGCAATCGAGGCCATCGTATAATTGAAGCAGCTCTTCGGCCCGTCGCCGCGCCTGATGTCGAGCACGACCGTACCGACGCCGCGCTTCACCGCGACCTCGGTGCCCATGCCGTTGGCCCAGAAGCCGTCGATCTTTTTCTCTTCCAGCGCTTTCGCCGCGGTGACGCCGAAATTGACGCCCGCCCCTTGCGCGCCCGGCACCGGCGCGATGCGCACGCCATCGCGTTCCAAATCGATGCCCGCTTCGATCAGAAGCCGCCGCAGACCCATATCGACCCAGGGCGCTGCTCCGATGCTCTTGCCCTTGACGACGGAGAGGTCGCCGCGATTCGGCTTGAGATCGGCGTGCATCACCAGAAACCAATACATGCCCTGCCCTTGCGCGCAGAGCAGCTTGGCGCCCTGCCATTCGGGAAAGGCGGCGAGCACCGAATGGGCCGAGCCGCCGACGAAATCGACCTCTCCGTCGCGCAACGCCTCATAGGCTTTGCTGACCGGGAAGATCATTTCGAGCGTGACATCGAGCCCCTCGCGTTTGAAGAATCCCAGCTCGACCGCGGCGACCGCCGGGAAATAGGAATTGGAGATGAGGTCGGGAACCGCGATTTTCATGCGTCCCATCCAAGGTCGCGCATAAAGGCCGCGATGGAGAACAGCGCATCGTCTTGTTGCTCGAAGCCGAGAATCTGAAGCCCGAGCGGCAGGCCTTCGCAAGCCAGCACCGGCAATGTGATCGCCGGCACGCCAAGCAGAGAGCCCGGCACCGCGAAGGTGGGATCGCCGGTCGAGGAAAGGCCGATAGGCGCCGCGCCGGCCGCCGAAAGCGTGATCGCTCCATCGGCAAGGCCCGCAAGCTGCGCATAAGCGGCACGGATGCGCGCGCGCTTCGCGATATCGCGCCGGTAATCGTCGAGGCTCATGGCTTCGGCTGCGGTCAAACGCTCCAGCATGTGCTTGCTGAGGCCCTCGCGGTGGTGCGCGGCATAAGTGTTGAGCGGCCAGCGCACTTCCCAGCCATTGATACGCCGGGATAGGGGTTGCGCGTCTTTGAACGCCGCCTCGACTTCGGCGACGAGCCCATTGTTGCTGCCCTCGAGGATCGTGATATCGGCGGCGCGGAACCGCGCGACCGCGTTTTCGAAATTCGTTTTCGCTTCATCGGACGCCGTGGCCCAGCCATCGGTCTCCAGCACGGCAAGCGTGCTCGGGCGTTTTGCGTATGGCACACCGGCGGATCCCGCAAGGCCGGGATAACCTGGATCGCCACCGGCGCGATCCGCAATCGCGCGGCAGAAATTCCACGCATCTTCCAGGCTCGCGGCGAGTACGCCGGCGCTGCTCTGGCTCAACGCGTCGTGGCTGCCACCGCGATTGAGCGCGCCGATGCTCGGCTTGAAGCCGAACGTACCGCAAAAGCTGGCGGGGCGGATGATGGAGCCGACGACTTGCGTGCCCAGCGCCGCCGGCAAGAAGCCCGCGCCAACCGCGGCGCCCGACCCGCTCGACGAACCGCCTGGCGTGCGGCTTAGGTCGTGCGGATTGCGCGTGCCGGCAGGAAAGGTCGCCGCGAATTCCGTGGTCACGGTCTTGCCCAGCACAACGGCGCCCGCCTCGCGCAATGCGGCGACGGCCGCCGAGTCGCGGTTCGACTGCCAGCCGGCGAAGATCGGCGAGCCCATTTGCGCCGGCATGTCGACCGTCTCGTAGATGTCCTTGATGCCGACCGGCATGCCGTCGATGGACGACAGCGGCTTGCCGGCCTGCCAGCGCGCCGTCGAACGTGCCGCCGCTTCGCGCGCGCCCTCGACATTCATCGCGACAAAGGCGCCGATCTCCGGCTCGCGCTCGGCGATGGCCTTAAGACACCGTTCCAGAAACGCGGACGGCGTATCGCGCGAGCTTGCGAAATCCTTCGTCGCGCTGTGGAAGGGCCGCAGCATGCGCCCGCTATTTCCCGCTCTCGTCGTAGTAATGAATTTCGTAGAGCAGGCAGCCTTTGTCCGATTTGAACGGGCCGTGGAACACGCCGGGCGGGCGGCAGGCATAGGTGGGACTGAGGAACGGCTCGCCGCCCTTGCCGTGGCTATCGTTGCCGACGATCAGGTCGCCGGACATCAGATAGACCTCTTCCCAATGGTCATGCACGAACGGCGCGGTCGTGTAGACGCCCGGATCGAAGCGCAGCAACCGCGTGCGGCTGCCGCTTTTCTTGCTCTCGTCGATGTCGCTGGCGAGGATCTTCTGCTTAATGCCGGAAGGATAGCCGTCGGGTGTCGCCCAGCCCGAATTCATGTCGAGCTTGGTGAATTCGATATGGGGCTTGTTCATCGGCATGGGCCAATCCTATTTGCGAAAATGCGCCTATCCGAGAATGGGCAATGTCACGATGTCGTAGCCGTGCGAAATCTTACGCGCGCGCAACGTATCTTCGAGCTCGAATTCGAAGCGGGGTGCGGGCCTGAGGCCGCCGTGAACCGCAAGCGTGCCGCAGAACATCAGCGTGCCGTCGGAAAGTCCGTCCCTGGCGAAGCGCGCAATCAGATCCTGGGGCTCGCGCATCGCCGCGACCGAACCTTCTTGATAAAGCGTGCGCTTGCCGTCCTCGACAGCAAAAGAGCGCAATATCAGCCGGTCCCAATGCGGCGCGACATCCTCGAAGGCCCAGAAAACTTGCCCAACCGGCTTCTCGCACATCTGCTTGGAGACGGAGACGCCATAGGCTTCGACCTCGCGGTCGGTGTGATCGGAGCCGATGCCCACCCAGAGCCGCCCGCTCGTGTTGAGCAGCACGAATTCGACTTCGCCGCTCGATTTGTCGCCCAGCACCTCGATGGACCTATCCGTCGTCAGGCGCTGAGCCCCGACGCGATAGAAGATCGGCGTCGTCGCCGGGCGCTTCACGCCGAGCACGGCCAATTCCTGTATGTGCTTTTCGACCGCGGCGGCATCGCGCCCCGTCCAACCGGCGATCACCGCCTGTTTGACGGCGACCTCGACCCGGCGCGCTTCGCCGTCGGAGCCCTGCAGCAACAAAGAGAGGATTCGTGCGGTCACAGCCGATCTCGCTAGACGCGTGAAGCAGGCTGCGGTTTCGCACAGGTGGGCCTCACGGGTCAAATGATATGAAAAACCAGCAAAATCTGCTGTTTGGTGCGATTGGCCCGAGGGCGCCGCGCGCGGCCTTGCCCACCCCGAAGATGAGGGCTTAGGCTCAACATTCGCGTCGTTTGCGCCCATAAGCAGACACGCGCCTGGGAGAGGCCGATGTCCAAGCGAAAAGCGCAATCTACGGTTACGCGGCGCAACCTCTTGAAAGGCGCGGCGATCGCGGGCGCCGCCGCCGTGACCGCGCCGCTTCCCGTTGCCGCGCAAACGCCGCCTTCCGGCCCCGCGCGCTACGTCTCCCCGCCCGATCCCGAGCTCGATAATTTCCGCGTCAATGGCAGCCCCATCGTGCAGACGAGTTCGGGCTCCGACTTCATGCTCGACGTGCTGAAAAGCGTCGGCTTCGATTATTGCATCGCCACCTGCGCGTCGAGCTTCAAGGGCCTGCATGAATCGATGCTGAATTACGGCAAGAACGTCGCGCCCGAATACATCACCACCACGCACGAAGAAACCTCGGTGGCGATGGCGCATGGCTATGCAAAGATCGAGAACAAGCCGCTGCTCACCTGCGTGCACGGAACGGTGGGATTGCAGCACGCGTCGATGGCGATCTACGACGCCTTCTGCGACCGCGTGCCGGTCTTCGTCTTCGCCGGCAACACGTTCAACAGCGCCGACCGCCGCAGCGAGATCATCTGGGTCCATTCCTCGCAGGACGATGCCGCCATGGTGCGCGATTTCGTCAAATGGGACGACCGTCCGGGCAGTCTCGAACATTTCGCCGAATCCGCCGTGCGCGCCTACAAGATCGCGACGACGCCGCCGATGGGACCGGTGCTTCTTTCCGTCGACACCGTCATGCAGGAAGCCCCGATCCCCGAAGGCGCCAATCTGAACATCCCCAAATTGCCGATGACGGCGCCCCCGCAGGGTGAATCCGGTGCGGTCGCCGAAGTGGCGCGGATGCTGGTCGCGGCGGAATTCCCGGTGCTGGTCGCGGATTCCTATGCGCGAACGCAAGGCGCCCTCGATCATCTGGTCGAATTGGCCGACCTGCTACAATGCGCCGTGGTCGATCTCGGCATGCGGATGAACTTCCCCTCGCGCCATCCGCTCAATCAGACCAATGTCGGAACGCGGCGCACCGTCGGTCAGGCCGATGTCATCCTCGCCTTGGAAGTGGCGAATTTCTGGGGCGCCACGCATGCCTTCTACGACCAGGTCATCACCAGCTCGGCACCGACGACCAAGCCGGGCGCGAAATTGGTCAGCATCAGCGCGAACGACCTCTTCATCAAATCGAACTTCCAGGATTTCCAGCGCTTCCAATCCGTCGATATCGCCATCGCCGCCGATGCGGCCGCGACCATGCCCTCGCTGATCGAAGCGGTGAAGCGCAGCATCGGGCCGAACGACAGGGCCCGCTTCGCCGCGCGCGGCGCAAAGCTCGGCGAGTCGCACAAGGCCGCTTTGGCGCAGGTCCGCAAAGAGGCGGCTGTGGGATGGGATGCGAGCCCGGTCTCGACCGCGCGTCTGTCGGCGGAGATTTTCGATCAGTTGAAGAATGAGGACTGGGCGCTTGCTTCCACCAAGCCGTCGGGCGTCAGCGATTGGCCGCAGAAGCTTTGGGTAATGGACAAATATTACAACTACACAGGCGATTCCGGCGGCAATGGCATCGGCTTCGGCGCCGCGGCAGCGGCGGGCGTCGCGCTCGCCAACCGGAAGCACGGACGCTTCACGGTGACCATCCAGCCCGACGGCGATCTGATGATGGGACCGGGCATATTGTGGACGGCCGCCCATCACAAGATTCCCATTCTCTATGTGATGCACAACAACCGCGGCTATCATCAGGAAGTGATGGGCCTTCAGAAGATGGCGGCGCGGCGCATGCGCGGCATCGACACTTTCCATATCGGCACCACGCTGCGCGAACCGTTCATCGATTACGCGACGGTGGCGAAGGGCCTCGGCGTCTATGCCGAAGGGCCGATCACCGACCCCAAGGATTTGGGCCCGGCGCTCCGGCGCGCCATCGCCGTCGTCAAACGCGGCGAACCGGCATTGCTCGACGTCGTCACGATAGGCCGTTAGGAAAGAGATATGTCCGCACGCATCAATCACGTCGCCATCACCAGCGATTCCTACGCCATGAATGCGCGCTTCTACGAGGCGCTGTTCGGCATGCAACAGGGTAAGACGAGGCGGCTGCCGCCGGCGCGGGCGATTTCCCTCGGCGATGGCTATGTCGGCATGACGCATATTCCCCGGCGCGACGGGCGCACCGCCGGTCTCGACCATTTCGGCATCGAGGTCGAAGACATCGAAGACACCATCGCGCGGATGAAGAAATTCGATCCCGAGATCGGCGCGCTGAAACGCCCACCGATCCGGCCCTATGCCGCCTATTCGACGCACGATCCCGACACCAACATCTTCGATTTGTCGCAGCGCAATATCGGCTTCCAGAAAGACGTCTATGCCGAGAATGAAGGCGTCGAGGCGCGCACGCGTACGCTCAGCCATATCGCGCTGCGGACCCGCAACGCCGAACGCTGCGCGCATTTCTATACGGAGGTGTTCGGGTTGCCGCTACTGAACCGGCCGAGCGATGGGAATTACTATCTCTCCGACGGGCGCGTGACGCTGGTGATCATGCCGTGGAAGCTTTCCGATTATTACGGCATGGACCCGGCTCGGCTTGGCCTGGATCATATCGGCTTCAAGGTCGAGAGCGTCGAGAAGGTGAAGAAGGATTTGGAATCCCTCGTGGGCGAGAACCCGCATATGCGCGGGCGCGCGCTTGGCTACGGTTCGGAAGGCGAAGCGCGGCTGAACCTGTTCAAGAAATGCCCGCTCGGCTGTCATCATTTCACCGACATCGAGGGCGTCTATATCGACGTGGCCGAAGGCGAAGCGAACTGATGGCCGCGCGCGTCAACCATGTCGCCATCGCGTCCGACCAATATGCGATCAATGGCCGCTTCTACGAAGCGCTGTTCGGCATGAAGCCGTCGAGCAAGCCGCGTCCTGCGCGTTCGGTGGTGATCGGAGACGGCTATGTCGGGATGAACTGCATCCCGCGCCGCGACGGCCGCTATTCGGGGCTCGATCATTTCGGCATCGAAGTGGACGATCTCGACGACACCATCGCAAGGATTCAAAAGTTCGATTCGTCCCTGAGCGCGGTCAAACGTCCCCCGATCCGGCCTTTCGCCGCCTATAGTGCGCACGATCCCGACACCAACATCTTCGATCTGTCGCAGAAGAGTCTCGGCGGGCAGAAGGACGTCTATGCCGAGAACGAAGGCGGCATCGCCCCGCGGCACATCTCGCATATCGCGCTGCGCACCCGCCATGCCGAACGTTGCGCGCAGTTCTATGTCGAGGTGTTCGGATTGACACCACTGAACCGGAAGGACGAGAACTTCTATCTCTCCGACGGGCGGGTGACGCTGATGATCATTCCGTGGAAGATCGAGGATTATTACGCGCAAGACCCGGCGCGCACCGGTCTCGACCATATCGGCTTCACGGTCGAGAGCGTCGAGCAGGTGAAGAAAGATCTTATATTTCTGACCGGCGAAAATCCGCACATGCGCACCCGCGCGCTCGGCTACGGCTCCGAAGGCGAAGCCCGGTTGAAACTGTTTCAGAAATGTCCGTTGGGGTGCTTCCATCTCACCGACATCGAAGGCGTCCACATCGATGTAGGCGAGGCGGCGTAACCTTATCCTCACCATGGCCGGGCTTGACCCGGCCACCCAGCGCGCCCGCGTCTGCGGGCGTAAGAGATTCACGGCTCGCGGATGCTCGCCTGCTGGATGGCCGGCTCGGTGGCCGGCCACGGTGAGAGAGGTTTAACGCAGCGCCTTGAAGCGGCAAGGTCGCTGGGCATGACAATCTTTTTGCTTTATGTGGTTTTGACGGATGCGCTGGTCAAGTCCGGATGAAAACTATCCAGTCCCGCAGAGGACGTTGAGCACCGCTTGCCTTCCGCGCGCGACCTGATCGATGGCGCGGTCGAGCGCGGCGGGCAACGCATCCGCTCCTTCCACCTTCTCGCCATAACCATCGAGCGCTTCGACCGCCTTCTCGTAATGCGTGCCGGGCTCGAAATAGGTCAGGGGCTCCTGATTGCTGCGCGCGGCATAGCCGTCGGGATAGACGTCACGCGTGTTGCGCCGGACCGCGTTCCACATCTCGTTGTTATAGATCACCGTCAGCGTCGGCAGCTTCTCCGCCTTGCCCACATAGTGGGCGGGAATCGGATTGCCGAACATGTAAGAGCCGTCACCGACCGCGCAGATGACAAGCTTGTCGGGCGCCGCCGCCTTTAGCCCAAGCGCGGTCCCTAAACCCCAGCCGAGCGCGCCGCCCTGCCCCAGCGAATAGAAGGTGCCAGGCTTGGTGAAATTCAAATGCTCGGACGGCGTCAGTGCTTCCTTGACGATGATGGCATCGTCGCCCTTCACGCGGTTGATGCAATGATTGATCCAGCCGGGATGAATGGGCGAGCCGTTCTTCTGCTTCTCGAGATTGGCCGCCAGCCGCGCCCGCATCTTCTCTTTCGCTTCGCCGAGCGTCTTGCGCCGCGCCTCGATGCGCGAAGACGCCGTTTTTTCGCGGGCACCCAGCGCTTCGGTCAGCGCGGGCAGCGCGCCGGCCAGCACACCGGTGATCGCGAGATCGCAAGCGAAGCCGCGCAACGGATAATTCGCGAAGATCGGGTCGGCGCCAATATGGATGATTCTAGTGCCTTCGCGCGGCGCTTTGTGCTTGGGCACCCAGGGCACGTCGCATTCGAGCACCACGATCACATCGGCCATGTCGAAATAGCTTTCCGGATTGGAACCCAGGTGCATCGGGCTGTCCCACGGCATCGACATGTAATGGTGCTTGCGCTCGAACACGGGAATGGCGAAGCGCTCGGCCAGCGCCTGCAATTTCGTCACATCGGATTCGTGGCGCCCCGCGGCGCGCGTGATGATGAGCGGAAATTCCGCGCCCGCCAGCATGTCGGCGGCGCGGTCGATCGCAGCCGTATCGGGAAAGGCGGACGACGGCGTCGCGTGGCGCGACGGCGACTGGTAGGAAAATTCCGCGATCGGCGCCGCCAACACCTCGCGCGGCAGCGTCATATAGACGGGGCCCATCGGCTCGGACATCGCGATGTTGAGCGCGCGGTCGATGACGGATTCCATCACCTCGCCATTGGGCAGCTCGTAATCCCATTTGACGAATTCGCGCACCATCGCGCGCTGGTCGCGCATCTCCTGCGGCCAATGGATTTCGCCGCTGCGCATGCCCATCAGCGCGCCCTCTTCCGAATAGGGCGTGCGGCCGGCGGTGAACAGCACCGGAATGTTGCCGCGCCAGCCATTGATCAGGCCGCAGATCGCGTTGGCGGTGCCGACATTGACATGCACCATCACCGCCTGCGGCCGGCCGGTCTTGAGGTAGTAGCCTTGCGCCATCGCGATGGCGACGTTCTCGTGCGGCACGGTGACGGGCTTGGGGACTTTGGTGCCGTGCGCCTGTGCCTTGGCATAGGCTTCGATCAGAGGCGCGAAATCGGTGCCCGCATTGGCGAACAGATAGTCGATGCCCCGGTCGGCCAGAAGCGCGAGATAGGCGTCGGCAATCGTTCCGGACGCGATGGTTTTTGTCGCCACGAAGAACTCCGGTTATTTTTTCAGGAACGGCACGGCGAGGCCCGCGAATTCGTCGGCCGCGTCCCACGGCACCAGATGCTTGCACCTCTGGACGATGTGAACGTTCGCTTCCGGCGATTTCTCTTTCAGCAGGCTCGCGCGCTCAAAGGCCTTGGCGCGATCTTCGCGGCCGAACATCATCAACAGCGGCATCTTCAATTCGGAAAGGCGCTGCCACATCGGCGTCTTGGGCTGTTTCACGGGCGCCGCTTCCGCCGCCTCGTTGCGCGCGACGAAGGCCTTGAAATTCTGCCCCACGCTGCGCGCATGGCGAAGCGCGAGCTCGTCCACCGTGATCAGATCGTGATGGAAGAGATTGGCTTCGAGAAGTTTGCGGGTGTCATCAATGGTCGGCTCGGCCGCCGCCATGCGCCGCTCGAGCCGCTGCTGGACCACGCCTTCATTGCCTTCCTCGCCTTCGCCGAGCGGCGGCAGCAGACTGCCGGTGCCGAGCACGATGACATGGGAATAGCGCTCAGGATCGGCCAGCGCCAATTGCACCGCCGGATTGCCGGCCTGACTGTGGCCGACCAGTGCCGCCTTCTTGATGCCCAGCGCGTCGAGGAATTTCGGAACCGAGTCGCGCCGATAGGCCGGCGAATGATCGGTCGGAACGTCGGACAGCCCGAAGCCCGGCTGGTCATAGGCGATGGCGCGAAAGCCGGCGCGCGCCAGCGGCTCCAGATTGCGGATGAACACATCGGCCGACGAGCCCAGCGACGCGCCATGCAGCAACAGCACCGCGGGGCCCTCTCCCGCTTCAATGTAGCGCAGACGCAACCCATCGACGGTGACGAATTTGTCCTGCACGCGCGGCTTAAGATCGGCACTCATAGACTGCTCCCTGTAACACTAGCGTATGTATGATGCGGGCTACCTTCCACATCTAATTGTTTTTCACTTTTTGGCCCCTCCCCTACGTTTGAGGGATAGAGGATGGCAAGAGCCGCGCTTTGCCTGAACGCTCGCGGGGATAAAGCAACAAAATTAGGTGCGAATTGCGGTCCCATTACATATGTCCGGCGCTGGCGCCGCTCTCCTATCGTTCGCCCTCTATATGGGGACGTTTTATTCGTCGGTAATGTCGATCCAATTGCCGTCGGGGTCGGACATCTGCCATTTGCCGCCCGCGCTGGCGGCAAAAAATTTCCGCCGCACTTCGGATTCCGGGCTTCCCCCCAGCGGCACCGGCGCGAGGTACGGATTGGCGCCCGCGACCTCCGCGACATGGGCCTTGAACGCCTCCACATTCTCGACACGGAAGCCGATATGGTCGGGGCCGGGCCGCTTGATCGACATGCCGGCGAAGACCGGGATCGACCACGGCAGGATCGACAGCGTCACGCGCCCATCGGTCAGATGATGTCCGGGCGCGCCCGGACGATTGACCGGCTGCAACTCGAACACGTCGGCATAGAACTCCGCGCATTGTTCGGCGTTCGGCGTGCGAATCGCGAATTTGTTGAAATAGCGGTCCTGCGCCCACCCCTGCGAGGCGATCTCGGCATAGACCTCCTTGCGCGTGTCTTCCTTCTTCTGCGCGAGGTCGAACACATTGCCGTCCGGATCATGGCCGCTATAGGCGGCGAAGGGGCGCGCCGAAGGGCGTTTCGCGATCATCGCCTTTTTGTGTTTCTTCTGCATGCGTTCCAGCACCGGCGCGACATCGTCGACCACCATGCCGAAATGATCGATGCCGCCGACATAGCCGTCGCGCCGCGGAATGAGGTTCAGCCCGACATAGCCGTCGCCGGTCGTCGCCGCCGATCCGGGGCGCTGAACCTTGGACGGCCGCAAACCGAACACCGCCTGATAGAATTTCTCCAGCGCCGGATAAGACGGGCTGATGATCGCCATGTGGTTGATCTGCGCGAACATGCGTTTGTCCCGGCTATTCGTCGGTGATGTCGAGCCAATTGCCGTCCGGGTCGGTCATCTGCCATTTACCGCCCGCCTGCGCCGCCAGGAAGTTCTTGCGCACGTCGGATTCGGGACTGCCGCCCAGCGGCACCGGCGCGAGGTACGGATTCGCGCCCGCGACCTCGGCGACATGCTTCTTGAAGGCGTCCAAATTCTCGACATGGAAGCCCATATGGTCGGGACCGGGCCGCTTGATCGACATGCCGCCGAACAGCGGAATCGACCACGGCAGGATCGAAAGCGTCATCCGCCCATCGGTCAGATGATAGCCTGGCGCGTCGCTTTTGCGATTTACCGGCTGGAGCTCGAACACGTCGGCATAGAATTCCGCGCACGCTTCGGCATTGGGCGTGCGGATGGCGAATTTGTTGAAATAGCGGTCCTGCGCCCAGCCGTTCGACGCCGCATCCTTATAGAGATCGACGCGGGTGTCGTTTTTCTTCTGCGCCAAATCAAACACATTGCCGTCGGGATCGTGGCCGCTATAGGCGGCGAAGGGGCGCGTCGAGGGGCGCTTCACGATATTGGCCTTGCTGTGCTTCTTCTGCATCCGCTCCAGCACGACATCGATATCGTCGACAACGACGCCGAAATGATCGATGCCGCCGACATAGCCGTCGCGCCGCGGAATCAGCTGCATCCCGACATAGCCGTCCGAACAGATCGGCGCATCGACAAGACGAAAGCTCGAATATTTGAGGCCGAACACCGCCTCGTAGAATTTAGTCAGCGTGTTGTAATTGTGGCTGATGATCGCCACGTGATTGATCTGGGCAAACATACTCGTCTCTCCCGATACTGAATCTAAGCGATGGCGCGCCGCGCGGCGGGCGCGGGGCTCCCCGATACCCGTCCGCGTACATTCGCGAGCAAAAATATCCAGATGCAGCCCAGGAATGCCGGAACCGAAACCATGTAATACATGGTTTGCAGCGGCCAGCTCAGCGCCAGCAATATGCCGGCGAACTGCACGCTCGAAATCGAGCCGATGCGGGCAAAGCCGTGCGCCCAGGAAACGCCGGTCGAACGCAAATCCGTCGGATAGAGCGTCGCGGCCAAAGCGGCGAGCGTGATCTGCGTGCCGATGACGCAATAGCCGGCGGCGGCGATGGTGAGGCTGAGCAGATAGAAGGAATCGCCCGCCCAGCCGATCGCGGCGATGCTGATCGCGCCGAAGAAGAACGATCCCGCGATAACTCTGAAAAATCCGAAGCGGTCGGCGAGCAGACCGAGGCTGATCACGCCGAACATGCCGCCGACTTGCAGGAACGGCGTCGCGCGCAAGGCTTCGACCTCAGGCAAGCCCGCTTCCACCGCGAGCGTGGGCAGCCAATTGTTGAGATAATTGAGCGTCGTCGTATTCATCAGCAGGCACAGCCAGATCAGCGCCGTCGTCATCGCCCGGTTCTCCATGAACAGACGAATGGGACGGAACTTGTTGGCGCTGGCTTCCTTGACCTCCTGGCTCAAGACGAATTGCGTATCGGGCGCGAAGGAAAGCGCGGGGTTAATCTTGCGCAACGTCGCGACGATCTCCGCGTTGCGGCCGCGCGTCGTCAGATAGCGGATGGATTCGGGCAGGAACAGAAACAGCACGCCCGCCATCACCATGGTGAGGATCGAGGCCATGTAGAATTGCGCCGGCCAGCCCATCGCCGGCACCAAATGCGAGGCGATGAACCCGCCCGAGGCCGCGCCCATCGCATAGCCACAGCCCATCAGCGTGACGAGCGCGGCGCGGCGGCGCTTGGGCGCGAATTCGTTGACGATGACGACGCCCAAGGGCACCACCGCGCCGAGCCCGAGCCCGGTGAAGAAGCGCAACACCGCCAGCACGGTCAGATTGTCGGCCGCCGGAAACACCGGCATCAGCGCGGCGGAAATCTCCGCCACCTGCGTCACGATCAGCGACAGCACGCCGACATAGGCGACGGTGGCGACGGTCACGACTTTCCGGCCATAGCGGTCGGCCAGCGGGCCGATGAACAGCGCACCGATGGCGACGCCAAGCACGCCGAGCGAGAAGGTTGTGCGCAGCGCGCCGCGCGCCAGCTCCCAATCATTGGAGAGCGCGGGCGCCACATAGGCGATCGACTGGTTGTCGATGCCGTCGAGGAACAGCGTCAGCCACGCCATGAAGACGATGAGGTATTGAAAACCGCAGACCTTTTGCTGGTCGATAATTTCGGCGACGTCGACCGCTCTGGCCATCCGGTTCCCTCCCCCACAGCGCGGCTTTTGCCGCGTCTTCAGGCTGCGATCCTACACTGGAATTTTCCTATTGTCTCAGGGGCTAAGGCTGCGTGACGTCTATCAAATAATCACCATGGCCGGACTTGATCCGGCCACCCAGCGCGCTCGCGTCCGCGGGCGCAAAAATCATCGGCTCGCAGACGCTCGCCTACTGGATGGCCGGCTCGGTGGCCGGCCACGGTGAGGGTTATTTGGTTCTGCGTTCGCCCGCGTCGCCTGCGGCGGCGATTCCGTTCAGATACATTTCCCACACCAGCAGGTTCTTGCGGCAGGCTTCGACGACGGCGTCCTCCATGCGCAATTGCTTGGCGAATTTGGCGACCGTCGCCCAGCCCGCGTCGGAATGTTCGATGTCGGCTTCCTCGTGCAGCTCGAAGAAGTCGAGTTTCTCATTCGGGAGCTTGAACAGTTTGCCCCAGCGCACGCGCTCGAGTCCGAACCAGCCCGATTTCTTCATGATGCCGTCGCCATAGCCGGGCACATTGGCGCGCTCGGCGCAAACATTGGCGACGACGCCTTCGAGCCAATGGCGGTTGGCCATCAGCCCTTCCCAAGCCGCCCAGGCGATCTGCGTGGTGTCGATCGGTTTCGCCGCGCGAATGTCGGCGCGCTTCATGCCGATAAAGGTGCCGAGCTCTTCGAGGATTTCCCAATGCGCCTTGCCGCCGCCATGCTCGTGATCGGCGATGACCTCCTGCGAGCAGGCGCCGATGATCTGCATCCGCGTGTCCCAATCGGGAACATTGGTGGCGACCTTCAGCTTCAGCACCGAATTGCGCTGACGCGTGTTGAGGCGGTGCTGCATGACGAACATGCGCGCGCGCCCCTTGGTCATGGGCTCGGTGAAGAATTTCGTGCGGCGGCAGAAATCATCGACCACCGCATCGAGGCGGCGAAGGACAGGATCGTTGGACATGGGGGGCGTCTCTTTGTCGGTTTTTAATTGCGATCCCTCTATCATGTCATGGCCCGCAAAAGCGGGCCATCCAGGCATGGGTTCGCCCTTTTTTGTCCCCTGGGTCTCGAATATTTGAGAGAATGGCCCCATATAGAGCACATCGACCAGACAGAAACTCCCGCAACGACCTATCTCATCGTTCCGCAGGCGGCGGGCGTTTTCGGCGTTGAAGTCACCATCGCGGGGACATCCCCAACCATGGTGACGAGCTTCGCCACGGTGGCGGCCGCCGAAACCTGGATCGCCGCCCACAAACATCAGGCCGCGAAACCGCCGCCGAAGCGGCTGCGCTTCCGCAATCGCAAATAGAAGACGACGCCTGATGGTGCCGGGTACAGGCCAAGTATATCATCCCTCTTAGCGTCCGGCTGAGGGGGATAGTGCGATGTCATATCGGAATAGAGTATCCGTGTTGAACGTGTGCGCGGCTTCCGCGCTGGCGGTTTGCCTCAACGCGTCGTCCTATGCGCAAGCGCCCGCGCCTGTACAAGCGCCGGCCGCGCCCGCAGCCCCTACCCCTGGGATCCCGCCGCAAAAGACGGTGCAGAATTACACGCCCGTCACCGACGCCATGCTGCGCGCGCCAAAGCCGGAAGACTGGCTGTTGTTTCGCGGCAATTATCAGGGCTGGGGCTACAGCCCGCTCGAGCAAGTCAACAAAGCCAACGTCAAGAACCTGCAGCTCGTCTGGTCCCGCGCGATGGAGCCCGGCACAAACGAGATCACGCCCATCGTTCACGACGGGATCATGTATATCGGCAATCCGAGCGATGTGATCCAGGCGGTCGATGCCGTCAGCGGCGAAATCATCTGGGAATATCGCCATCCGCTGCCGTCGCGCACATCGTTCCCCTCCATCTGGGGACAGCGCAAGCGCAGCATCTCCCTCTATGGCGACTATGTGATTTTCGCCACCTGGAACAATTTCATCGTCGGCCTGGATGCGCGCACGGGCCGGCGCGTGTGGCAGAGCGACCGGGGCGGCGATCTCTTCGTGCAGAATTCCAGCGGTCCCATCGTCACCAACGGCATGGTGATCGCGGGCAGCACCTGCCAGGTCGCGGGGCACGGCTGTTACGTCACGGGCCATGACGCAAGAAACGGCGAAGAGCTGTGGCGCAATGAGATGATTCCTCGTCCCGGCCAGCCGGGCGACGAAACCTGGGCCGGCGCGCCGTTCGAGAAGCGCTGGATGACGGGCGTGTGGGGCCAGCTCACCTACGATCCCGGACTCGATCTCATCTACTACGGATCGAGCGGCGCCGGCCCCGCCTCGGAAGTGCAGCGCGGAACGATCGGCGGAACCATGGCGGGCACCAACACGCGCTTCGCCGTCAAACCCAAGACGGGCGAAGTCGTCTGGCGTCACCAGACCTTGCCGCGCGACAATTGGGACCAGGAATGCACCTTCGAGATGATGGTCATCGACACGCCCGTCAATCCGGATGCGAACGCGGCCGGCATGCTGTCGGCCAATCCCGATGCCAGACGGGGCCCGCGCAAGACGCTGACCGGCGTGCCCTGCAAAACCGGCATCGCCTGGAGCTTCGATGCCGCCACGGGCGAGTTTCTGTGGGCCAAGCAGACGGTCGAGCAGAACATCGTCGCGCGCATCGACGGCAAGGGCGCCGTCAGCGTGAACGAGGCGCTGGTGCTTTCGGACGTCAACAAGACGTATCGGATTTGCCCGACCTATAGCGGCGGCCGCGATTGGCCGATGGGCGCCTACAATCCGAAGATGAATGTGATGTTCATGCCGCTCAGCAATGCCTGCATCGATTCCACGCCGCGCACCGACCGCGAGGCCGCGCCGCAATTCCTCTACAACACGACCAATGTGGCCCGCTTCCCTGCGGGCAAGGACAAGGTCGGGCGCATCGATGCCATCTCGGTGGAAACGGGCCGCACGGTGTGGAGCTGGGAGACGCGCGCGTCGAACTACTCGCCGCTGCTGGCGACCGGCAGCGGGCTCCTCTTCAACGGCTCGGTGGACCGCTACCTTCGGGCGTTCAACGCCGACAATGGCGAAGTCGCGTGGCAGACGCGGCTTCATGCCCGCGCCTCCGGCGGCGCGATCACCTATTCGGTCGGGGGGCGCCAATACATCGCGATCGCCGCGGGCGGTGGACCGGCCGCGATCGGTGCTCCGCTGAACCTCACGCCGGAGGTGGACGCGGCCAATGAAGGCAACGTCATGTACGTGTTCGCGCTGCCGCAATAGGTCGGCGGAACTCGGTCATCCTTAATGTGGCTGCACGCTGGCTGGGCTGCTGCCGGTTCGGTTGACACTCACTTAAGCTAACCCGGCTTTCATCTCGAACTCCATAGGGCTGATATATCCGAGCGTCGAGTGCCGCCGTTTCGGATTATAGAAGCGCTCAATGTAATCGAACACATCGGCCTTGGCGTGGTCGCGCGTCCGGTACGTCTTGCGCGCCGTTCGTTCGGCCTT
>SHWE01000018.1 GCA_009693985.1 Alphaproteobacteria bacterium
GAGCAATGGCGCAGACACTACAACACCATCAGACCGCACTCATCGCTGGGATATCGGCCGCCAGCGCCACGGGCGTTCAGCCCATTCCCGCCACCTCTAGATCAGGCCGCGCCGATGCAATAATCTCTCTATCCCGCTGGTACAAAAAAGCCGTCAGGCCACCGCGATGATGCAAGACCGCCACATCGCTGACTATGTTTTGAGCAGCGCGATCTTGCGGATGACCGCCGGACTCGCTTGGAAAACAAAGGCATAGCGGCCAGGCAAGATATATAGTAAACGCCCGGCCCGATTTTCCTCGCCCGTCTCCAACGCGCCGAGCAGCTCGTCGCGCGGCGCGACATGGAAGAGGCGGAGCCAGGCGCGAAGCCCCCGCGCGGCCGGTAACCATAGGCCCTTCAGATCGCCGAAATCGACGATATGGATTCGCCCCTCGGGAGCGGTGGCGTCGGCCGCCGCCAGAAGAGCACCGCGCCAATCGGGAATCATCGACAGGCTGTAGGAAAAGACCGCGTGGTCGAAGGGTTGCGTGAGGCCAAACAGGGAAGGGCGCATTTCCTCGGCAAGTCCTTGCCGCAACACAGCCTTTACCCCGATTCCGGCGCTGGCGAGCGATTCGCGCGCGGTTTGAAGCATCGCTTCGGAGGCATCGAGGCCGTACAGCCGGACCTTCGGATAGGATTGGTGGACGAGAATGAGGTTGCGCGCCGTGCCGCAGCCGATCTCCACGATGCTTTGGTGCTCGCGCGCGCGTAGGTCCCGCACCAGCCGGTCGCGTCCCAGCAGATAATATTTGCGCGTCAGATCGTAGATATGGCGCTGGCGGCGATAGACCTGATCCATCAGGTCCGCGTGCGGCGCGTGATTCCCCTCCGAGCCCGTCCCCTGTGAGCCCATGTCGTTCAAGAGGGTCTTCGTCTCGCATAGACGTGAAAGCCGCCATATATCGAGGAGCGGTCGCGCGCGTGGAAGTCGCGGCTTTCTTCTTCGAGATAGACCCAGTGCCCGAGCAGGGCGGCGGGCAGCTTCTTGGGCAGCGGCGAATCGCGCCCGGCGGTGCGGAAGATGACCCGCGCATCCTCGCCGTCCGCGGTGCGGTCGATCTCGACCCAGAGGGCCGTCATCTGCTCGGCGCTCATCCAATCCTGTGCATCGAGCAGCACGTAGCGGTTGAGCGAGCGCGCCTGCTGCGCGGCGAGGAAATCGGTCATCGAGGCATGGTGCACCTGAACGCGATTCACCCGCGACTTGATGGTCTCGTAATTGTCCTCGCGCAAATAGGCCGGGACCGCCACGCGGCCCTTGATGTCATAGCCGCGGCCGAAAGCCTGCCAGGCGAAGTAATTATCGGAAATCGGAAAATCGCAGGCCAGCCGTTCGACGCGCTCGCGCAAAGTGGTGACGGGATTGCCGTCATGGGCGGAGGCCACCAGCTCGTCATATTGCGCCGGGGGAATGCCGAGCCCGTAATACGTCACCGGCATGCGCGACATGAACCGCACCAGCCTATTGTCGAACAAAGGCGCGATGGTGCGCTCAAACAGCACGCGCTGTTCCTCCACGCTCGAGGCCGAAAGGATGTCGGGCAGTCTCTTGCCTTGCAGCTTCGCCAGCGTGTGCAGCACGCCGATGAAGCGCCCGAGCAGACCGTAGCGGTAGAGATTGCGCGCGAACATATTGATCCGCCGCCCATGCAGCGGCATGCGCCGTTCCCAATAGCGGCGCGTCTCCGCATCCAGCCGAGCACTGAGGAAATTGTCGAACACGCGGCGGTTCGTCTTGTCCTTGGCGATGCCGAAAAAGCGGAAAAACGAATCGTGGTCGGGAAGATGCTCCAGCGCTTGCAGCTTCAACCGCGTCAGCGCCACGTGATTGGGATTGAGATCGACGGCGATGATCTCCTTGGGCCCGGCGGCGAGATAATTGAGAACGTTGCAGCCGCCCGAAGCGATGGTGATCAGCCGGTGATGCGGCTCGAGCTTCAGCGCTTCCAGATCGACGGCGGGATCTTCCCAGATCTGATTGTAGACGAAGCCCTTGAACATCAGGGTGAACAGGCGTTCCAGCGCACCTCGCCCGGTGGTGGCGGGCCGTTGATGGGCGGCGCGTTCGAGAAGGACGTTTCCCATGCTCGCATCGTTCCTGTTGCCGTGCCTGTTTTCCAGGCGTCTGCTCCATGAAGCAAGTAGAATCTCATCTTGACAGTTGCATGACACCGCAGGCGTCCCGTCTAATCCCTCCATGAGCGATCCCAAAAACGACGCGGCCCACGCCGAAGCGCGCCAGGACGCGCTCGCCACCATATTTTCGGTGCTCGACCTCGAAAATATCGAGGACAATGTCTTTCGCGGGTTGTCGCCAAAGGATCGCTGGCAGCGCGTGTTCGGCGGCCAGGTTCTCGGCCAGGCGCTGGTGGCCGCTTCGCGCACCGTCGAGGGGCGCATCTGCCATTCGTTGCACGCCTATTTCCTGCGCCCCGGCGATCCCAGGACGCCCATTCTCTATGAGGTGGATTTGAGCCGCGACGGCTTGAGCTTCGCGGCCCGCCGCGTCGTCGCGATCCAGCACGGCAAGCAGATCTTCACGATGGCGGCGTCCTTCCAAGTGCCGGAGGACGGACTCGAGCATCACGCCGCGATGCCCGATGTGCCCGCTCCGGAAGAGCTGAAAAGCGAACAGCAATGGCGCAGCGAAATCGCGAGCGAAATTCCCGAGCATGTGCGCGCCTGGTTCCTGCGCCCTCGTCCCATCGAATTTCGCGCCGTCGAGCCCGCCAATCGTTTCGCCAAAGGCCCGCACAAAGCGCAGCAGACCGTCTGGTTCCGCGCCGTCGGGCCGCTGCCCGATTTTCCGTCGCTGCATCAATGCGTGCTGGCCTATGCCTCCGACATGACGCTGCTGGACACCTCATTGCTGCCGCACGGGCGAACCCTGTTCGCGCCCGAGATGCAATTGGCGAGCCTCGATCACGCGATCTGGTTCCACCGCCCGGCGCGGGCCGACGAATGGCTGCTCTATGTGCAGGATAGCCCAAGCGCTTCGGCCTTCGCCACCTCGGGCGTCGAGGAGAGGCCGATGGCGTTTTTCACCGCCGCGACGTGCGATGCACAGCCGAGAAGGGCGAAGGAGAGGGCGGCCAACGCGGTGCGTTGCAGGGCGGGTTTCATACGATCCCCATGCGGCCATACGGCCAGAAGCCCCGCGGAACTCTTCGGCGGGTTTGGTTCTTCCCGAGCATGAGGAACTAGGGTCAACAAATCTTTAACCGCAGGGCCGGGGAACGGTAAATTTTCCTGGGAAATGCGGCTTTCGGTCCAATTTCCGACGCAAATGCAGGGTAATGGTATCAGTCATGCAACCGAAGACGTTGCCGTGTTTCTGGCGTGTCGCGGCGGGGGCGGCGTTCGTCCTTTCGCTGAGTGTTGCCCTGGCCGCAAAAAGCGCGGCCCAATTCTTCGATTCACCCCAGCGCGTCTCGTTCCAGATTTCGACCGGCTCGACCACGGGGACGTATTTTCCGGTCGGCGAGCTGTTTGCCGAGTTGCTAAGTCATCCGCCCGGAGCCGGCCGCTGCGTCATCGCCAATATTTGCGGACCGGCCGGCCTCATCGTCAGCGCGCGCGCGTCCGAAGGTTCGGTCGCCAATGTGCTCAGCGTGAATTCGGGCGCCGTGAGTTCGGGATTGGCGCAAGCCGATGTCGTGGCGATGGCGGGCGCGGGCCAAGGCCCGTTCCGCCGCAATGGTCCCGCGCGACAATTGCGCGTCATCGCCAATCTCTATGGCGAGGACATCCATCTCGTCGCGGCGAAAAACGCGAACATCAAGAGCGTCGCCGACTTACGCGGCAAGCGCGTTTCGCTTTCGACCGAGGGCTCGGGCACCATCATCACGGCGCGCGCGATACTCACCGCCTATCGCCTGTCGGAACGCTCGATCCAGCCCAATTACGATTCCGCCGAGCGGGCGAGCGATCTCTTGCAGGAGGGCAGGCTCGACGCGCTGTTCTTCGTCGGCGGCACGCCGGTCAATCTGATCCAGCAAATGCTCGACGAAGACGCCGCCGCCCTGGTGCCGATCAATGGCGCCGGGCGTACGCGGCTGTTGGCGCGCGAGCCCTATCTTTCGGCCCACACCATTCCGCAAGGGACGTATGGAAGCTTGCCCGCAATCGATACGGTGGCGGTCGATGCGTTGTGGATCACCGATGCGGCGGCGCCCGAGGCGCTCGTCTATGGAATGCTGAAGGCGCTGTACAATCCGGTCAATCGCGCGCGGATCGACACGCAACGGGCGGGCACGCATTTCATCGAGCTTGATTCGGGCATCAAGGCCGCGACCGCCGCGCTGCATCCGGGCGCCACGCGCTTCTTCACCGAATCCGGAATCATCAAGCCCACTCCGCCCGCCGCGCCGCGCAGATAAACCATGTCATTCCCGGCCGAACATTCGCGACAGCGAATGTGAGGGGAAGGGAATCCAGGTGTTCATCACCGAGTTCGTTGATTCCGACCTGGGTCCCCTTCCCAAAGCCCACGCTGACGCGCGGGCTTTGCCGGGGATGACAATGGGTTTTACGCCGCTGCTTCCGCCTTCGCCGCTTCCGTCCATTCGCGCATAGCGGGGAGCGCGAGGATGCGTTGCGTATAGGCTTGCGCGACGGCGGGCAGAGGAATCCCGTAGGTCTCGAAGCGCGTCACCACCGGTGCATACATCGCATCCGCGATGCTGAAAGGCCCGAACAGGAAGCCGCCATCCTTGCCGAAGCGCGAAAGCGCGGAGGACCAGATGGCGACGATGCGCGCGATCTGTGCCTGGATGGCATCGTTGAGCTCGGGCGCCGGCTTCTTGGCCGCGATCTCCATGGGCAGGATATTGCGCACATCCGGAAAGCCCGAATGCATCTCGGCCGAGACGCTGCGTGCTTCGGCCCGCATTGCTTCGTTCTTCGGCCACCAGGAGAGCGTGCTTGGGTGGCGTTCGGCCAGGGTCTCGAGAATCGCGAGGCTGTCCCACACCACAAGGCTTGCCCCCGCTTCGTCGATTTGAAGCGCGGGCACCTTTCCGGACGGAGAATGGGCGGAAATCGCCGCCTTGGTTTCGGGCGTGCGCAGCCGGATCAGGCTTTCCTCGAAGGGAAGGCCGGCCATCTTCATCGCCAGCCAGGGCCGCAACGACCAGGAGGACGTATTCTTGCTGCCGATGAAAAGCGTGTAGCGCGCGGTCATGGGAACTCTGGGTAATTGCGGGAGGGTCTTAGCATTCCTATAAGGACAGCTTCCAGGCGCGCTTAAAGGATTTCGATGCTGAACCTGTTCGTCAACGCCAAGGATGCGGGCTCGCAGCGCACCATCGCGCTCCATGCCGTGCTCGCGAAAGACATCGAGCAATTCCTCATTTCGCGTTCGCCTAAGGAAGCCCGCTGGCTGCGCGCGACCGGGTTTGCCGGCAAGGACGGCGAGCTCGGACTTATTCCGGGCGAGGGGGAGAGCCTCGCCGCCGCCGTGCTGGGCCTCGGGCCTGGGCGCGATCCGCATGCGGCGGCTCTGTTCTCCGAACGCCTGCCGCCCGGCCTTTACACATTGGGCGAGGTGCCGGCCGCGTTCGGTGGCGCGCGCGCCGCCTATGCCTGGGCGATCGGCACCTATGCGTTCGAGCGCTATCGCAAGAAGAACGGTCCCGCCAAGGAGCGCGCCCGCCTGGTGCTGCCGCCGGGCGTCGACGGCGAGATGGTGTCGCGCCTTGCCGAGGGCGTTTTCCTCGCCCGCGATCTGATCAACACACCGGCCAACGATATGGGGCCGGTGGAGCTTGAAGCAGCCGCGCGAAGTGTTGCGGAAAATTCCGGCGCCCGGATGAAGACCATCATCGGCGCGGCGCTGCTCACCGAGAATTATCCGATGATCCATGCGGTCGGCCGCGCCAGCGACCGCGAACCGCGCCTGATCGATTTCACCTGGGGCAAGGATTCGCATCCCAAGGTGACGCTGGTCGGCAAGGGCGTGTGCTTCGACACCGGCGGGCTCGATCTGAAGAATTCCGCCGGCATGCTGACCATGAAGAAGGACATGGGCGGGGCGGCCTGCGTTCTGGGGCTCGCCAAGATGATCATGGAGGCGGAGCTGCCGGTGCGTTTGCGCGTGATGATCCCCGCGGTCGAGAACAGCGTGTCGGGCTCGTCCTTCCGTCCGGGCGACGTGCTGATGAGCCGCAAGGGGCTTTCGGTCGAGATCGCCAATACGGATGCGGAAGGGCGCGTCATCCTCGCCGACGCGCTGGCCGAAGCCGATCTGGAAAATCCGGCGCTGCTCGTTTGCATGGCGACGCTGACGGGCGCGGCGCGCGCCGCCACCGGCATGGAGCTGCCGCCCTTCTTCACCGACGACGAGGATCTCGCCGCCGACCTGATGCGCCACGGCAATGCGGAGAACGATCCGCTGTGGCGGTTGCCGCTGTGGCGCTCCTACGAGCCGGTGGTCGATTCCTCCATCGCCGACATCAACAACGCGCCGGAATATGGCCTCGCGGGCGCCATCACCGCGGCGCTCTTCATCAACCGCTTCATCACCAAGACCAAAAGCTGGGCCCATTTCGACATTCCGGCCTGGATCGACCGCCCCAAGCCGGGCCGCCGCAAGGGCGCCGAAGCGAACGCCATCCGCGCGCTCTATGCGCTGATCGCCGCGCGCTACGGCAAACCGGCGTGAGCGAATTCGATTCGCGCATCACCCCGGCGCGGCCCGATCTCGCCGCCGCCCATCTCGAGGGCAAGATTGCGGCCGGAAAATTCGCGGCCGGACATGTGTTGCGCGCCGCGCGTGGGTGCGTCGATCTCAGGCGCGGGCCACGCGACGATGCCGGTCTCGAAACCCAGCTTCTTTATGGCGAAGCCTTCACGATCTACGAAGAAAAGGACGGCTGGGCCTGGGGCCAGGCCGGGCTCGATTCCTATGTCGGCTATGCGCGCATCGATTCCTTTTTGGACGCGGCGGCGCCTACCCATCGCGTGACGGCGCTGGCGACGCCGCTGCTGCCCGCGCCCGATGTGAAGAAGCCCGCCCGCGACATGCTACCGATGAACGCGAAGCTTGGCGTCGCGGAAAGTGGTGAGCGCTTCATGCGCCTCACGAACGGGCTTTACGTCTTCGCGAACCATCTGGCGCCTATCGCCGCGCCCGCGCCCGATTGGGTGGCGGTCGCCGAACGCTTTCTCGGCGTGCCCTATCTGTGGGGCGGCAAGACATTCGCGGGCGTGGATTGTTCCGGCCTGATCCAGACGGCGCTGGAAGCGGGCAGCGTTAGGGCCCCGCGCGACACCGACATGATGGAGAGCGCGCTCGGCACCGCGCTGGTGCAAGACGCAGGCTTAAAACGCGGCGATCTGATTTTCTGGAAAGGCCATATGGGCGCGATGTGTGATGGCGCGCGCCTTATTCACGCCAACGCGCATTTCATGCAGGTGACCATCGAACCCTTGGGCCAGGCGCGCGCGCGTATCGAAGCCGCCGAGGGCCTCGCCATTCGCAGCATCAAACGGCTTCCATAAAACATTTCATCCCGGCCAGCCGCGCAAATGCGCGGCGCGAGCCGGGACCCACTCCGACGTTGCGCTGGGCGTTGAGGTGGATCCCGGGTCTCACCGCTTTGGCGGTTCGCCCGGGATGACAATCAGGGAGTGGGTGCGCTCGCCGCAGGTAATGGCGCGGGCGCATCGGCCTGGTTGCGCAAGAACGCGATCACGTTCAGCCGGTCTTGCGCGCGCGGCAATCCAGCGAAGGCCATCTTCGTTCCGGGCACCGCGACGGCGGGGCGCTCGAGGAATTCGTAGAGGCTCTCATAGGTCCATTCGCCGCGCTGCGACTGCATGACCGGCGAATAGTTGTAGCCGGGGAAGCTCGCCTTATCGCGGCCGATGACGCCGTAGATATTGGGACCGATCTTGTTGGGCCCGTCCTTGGTCCATTCGTGGCAGGCGGCGCAGCGTGCGGCGACCACCTCACCGGCCATCGCGTCGGCGGCCGGAATGGCGGTGGCGAAATCGGTCGCCGCTTCGGCGGGGGCCGCGGCCTCGGCGGGCGCGGCGGCTTCCGCCTCGACGCCCGGGACCACATAGCCGGCCTTCTCGGGCTCCTCGGCCTCGAAGATGAAATCGCTCGCGACAATGCAGGTCTGGACGAACAAGGCCGTGCCGACGATGGCGCCGAACCACTTGTTCACTTCATTGGAATCCATCAGTTTGGCTCCGAAAAAGGGCGATGCGACGCCTCGCGGCGCGCGGGGGAATTTACAAGCGAGCCGGTGGTCGTCATTGCGGCGAAGCGTCGCATAAGTCAAAATAAAGCCGTGAACCCGATCATTATCATCCCCGCGCGCATGGAAGCCTCGCGCCTTCCCGGCAAGCCGCTCGCCGATATCGCAGGCGAGGCGATGATCGTGCGCGTCTGGCGCCAAGCTGTCGCTGCCGGCGTGGGGCCGGTGCTGGTCGCGGCGGCCGAACCGGACATTGCCGCCGCCATCGAGCGGGCAGGCGGGCGGGCCGTCCTCACCGATCCGGCTCTGCCGTCGGGCTCGGATCGCGTTCATGCCGCGCTTCGGAAGGCCGATCCCGAGGGGCGCTTCGATGCGGTCATCAATCTTCAGGGCGATCTGCCGGCGCTCGATCCGGACGCGGTGCGCAAAGTCGCAGGAGCGCTTTCCGCGAGCGGCGCCGACATCGCGACGCTGGCAGCCCCGATAGAGGACGAAGCCGATTACGACAATCCCAACGTGGTGAAGCCGGTGGTCGCCTGGGACGAAACAGGCTTGCGGGGGCGGGCGCTCTATTTCACGCGGGGAAGGGCGCCGTCGGGTGCCGGGCCGCTGTTCCACCATGTCGGGATTTATGCCTTCACGCGGCAGGCCCTCGCGCGGTTTGTTTCCTTGCCGCCTTCGGTACTTGAAATACGCGAGAAGCTCGAACAATTGCGCGCGCTCGAAGCGGGCATGCGGATCGAGGTCGCCCGAATTGACGCGGTCCCGCTCTCCGTCGACACTCCGGCCGATTTGGAGCGGGCGCGGAAATTGCTGGCATGACCGGGAACACCATCATCGGACGCGCGCGCCGCGTCGTCTTCCAGGGCGAGCCGGGCTCCTATTCGCATCTCGCCGCGCGCGAGGCGCTGCCCCAATGCGAGGCCGTGCCGGCGCCGACCTTCGAAGACGCCTTTGCCGCATTGCGCGATGGCACCGTCGATCTCGGGCTCATCCCGATCGAAAATTCGCTGCATGGGCGGATCGCCGACATCCATTATCTGCTGCCCGAGACGCCGATCTATATTCTCGGCGAGCATTTCCACCGCGTCCGCCATCAGCTCATGGCGGTGCCGGGCGCCAGCCTTTCCACCATCAAGACGGCGGTCAGCCAGGAGCCCGCGCTCGGCCAGGTGCGCAAAATCGTCGCCGAGCTCGGGCTGAAGAAGCAATTATGGGCGGACACGGCGGGCGCCGCGCGCCATGTCGCGCAAAGCGGTGACAAGAGTCTGGCCGCGATCGCCTCCTCGCTGGCCGCCGACATCCACAAGCTCACCATCCTGAAAGCCGATGTCGAGGACGCCGATCACAATGTGACGCGCTTCCTTATCATGTCGCGCGAGGCGGAGAACGCCAAGAACACCGGCGAGCCCGTCATCACCAGCTTCATTTTCCGTGTACGGAACGTACCGGCGGCGCTCTACAAGGCGCTCGGCGGCTTCGCCACCAATGGCGTCAACATGACCAAGCTCGAATCCTATCAGCTCGAGGGTTCGTTCAACGCGACGCAATTCTACGCCGATATCGACGGCCATCCGGAGGAGCGCGCTGTGAAGCTCGCCCTCGAGGAGTTGGAATTCTTTACGGCCTCACTCAAGGTTCTGGGCGTCTATCCGGCCAACCCGTTCCGCAAGACCCTGAAGTAAAAGCCGTTTCCCGCGCCCATTTGCCGATTCTTAACCCAACACAGACGTGAACGTCTTGTGGGCTAAGGATTAAGGGCTTTGCAGCGTTTCGATGAAAAGCTTGTGCCATCGAAGGTTACGGGGGGGCTTTTCGATGGGGAAATTCATTCGGCGCTTCTTGCGCGACGAATCGGGCGCGACGGCCATCGAATATGGCTTGATCGCCGCGGGCGTCGCGGTTGCCATCATCTCGGCGGTGAACAGCGTCGGCACGTCGCTGAAGACCACGTTGAAAACGACAGCGACGGCGATCAATCCGTAACATCATCCGTCTTTTTCCGCCCAGGCGCGGATGAGGTGATGGGCGATGGCGTCGCGGCGCGGCAGGCCGATCTCGTCGCTTTTCCCGGCGAGCAGCTTCTTCACCGTCTCGCGGTCGAACCAGTGCGCCACCACGATCTCCTCGCCGTCGACCGCGATCTCGCGCGTTTTCGCACTTCCGAAACAGCCGATCATCAGCGAGGCCGGAAATGGCCAGGGCTGGCTGGCGAAATAGGCAACATCGCCGATTTGGATGCCGACCTCCTCGAAGACCTCGCGCCTTACCGCCTCCTCGATGCTTTCGCCGGGCTCGATGAAGCCCGCGAGCGTCGAGTAATGCCCGCCGGCGAAGCGTTTGTTGCGCGCCAGCAGGCACTGGTCGCCTGCCGTCACCAGCATGATCACGGCAGGATCGGTGCGCGGGAAATGCTCGCACCTGCAGGACGAACAGACGCGCCGGTAGCCGGCATCCGCCATTGCGGTGGCGCTTCCGCAACGCGCGCAGAAACCATTGCGGTTGTGCCAGTCGATCAGCGCCTTGGCCTGGCCGAGGATCGCGACCTCGCCGGGCGGCAGAAACGCCGCCGCCGAACGGGCGTCGCGAAAATGGCCGAGGCTCGCCAGCGCCGCGGAAAGCGGCTCGGCCAGCGAAGAGATGTCGCGCGCGAAATAGGCCGTCTCGCCGTCAAGTCCGAGAAAGACCTCGACCGCATCGGGGGCGCCCAGACCTGACGCGAGCGCGCCGTCGATCAGGCCAAGTCCGGACGCGTCCGATTCCGGCCCGAGGATCAGCGGTTGCAATTTCCACAGCGGCAGCACGCGCGTGCGCTCATGTTGGCGCTGAGCGCTGAGCCAGTCGGCAGCGCCGCGCTTCTCGCCCGCACGGTCTAGTGGATTGCCGCAGAACGCGATCACGCCTGCCTCCCGCGGTTCCTATGGTTAACCATGTGTTGCGAAGTGTTCATCGAATGCACATTTCTCCCTGTGCCAATTAGACATCTATTTACCGCCGGTGTGCAATTTTCCAGGCGATGTTAAAAGTCCTCGGTTGCATCACCCTGCTGCATGACCTTCGGCTGGTTCTGCTGGCGGGGGTCCTTTGCCTCTTCGCCTGCACGACGGCGATGAGCATGGTCATTCGCGCCCGTGAATCGAGCCGGCGCATGCGCATGTTCTGGCTAGCCGCCGCGGGTTGCGTGGCCGGTTGCGGCATCTGGGGCACGCATTTCGTCGCCATGCTGGCGTTCCAAACCGGCTTGCCGGTCGGCTACGATCCCGGACTGACGATCCTGTCGGTGATCGTCGCGGCGGTCCTCTCCGCCGGGGGCTTCCACATAACGCTGCATCCCAAACGGGCGCTCCTCGGCGGCGCGCTTGTCGGCGCCGCGATCAGCACCATGCATTATATCGGCATGGCGGCGGTGCGCGCCCCCGCCGACGCCGTCTGGGACATGAACTACGTTACGGCCTCCGTCGTCATCGGCGTCATCCTGACCGCGGTGGCCATGCATCTGGCGCTGAACAGCAAGAAAACCTCCGGCGGCATCGCCGCCAAGGACATTCCCAAGGCGTTCGAACGTTTCGGCCAGGTCGATTCCAGCCTGTCGCGCCGCTATGAGGGCGCCGGCCTCGGTCTGCCGCTCGCCAAGCATCTTGTCGAGCTGCATGGCGGCCGCATCGAGCTCGAAAGCGAAGAGGGGTTGGGGACGACCGTCACGCTGTTCCTTCCCGACCAGCGCCTCGTCGAGAAGCGCGAAGCCGCCTAATTCCCAATCTGGTGTCATTCCCGGCCGAGCCGCGCCGCAGCGGAAGCGAAGGCGCGCAAGGGGAAGGGAACCCAGGTCGGAAAATCCAGCGCTTAATCGCAACACCTGGGTCCCCTTCCCGCGCATTGCTTCGCAATGCTCGCCGGGGATGACAATGGTGCGGTGTTGACACATATTCCGTTCGGGAGGCTGGCGGCGGGCGAGACTGTCGCCAACCCGGTCAGGTTCGGAAGGAAGCAGCCGTAACGATTTCGTCTCGGGTCGTCGCCAGTCTCTCACCGTTTGTCGGCAAAGGCTTAGCCCTCCCAGAGGGGGTAGGCCCAAAAATCGAAAAACAACCTCCATGGGTAATGACGAGCCGACCGCGCTGGATTTGGGCCTCGATCCGCCTGCGCCCGCCCGCAAGCCCGAAGCCTATCGGGTGCTGGCGCGCAAATACCGCCCCTCGGACTTCACCGGCCTGATCGGCCAGGAAGCCCTGGTCCGCACCCTGCGCAACGCCTTCGCTTCGGGCCGCATCGCCCATGCCTTCATGCTCACGGGCGTGCGCGGGGTCGGCAAGACCACCACGGCGCGCATCATCGCCCGCGCGCTCAATTGCATCGGCCCGGACGGCAAGCGCAAGGAGCCCTCCATCGACCCCTGCGGCGTGTGCGAGCCCTGCGTCGCGATCGCCGAATCCCGCCACGTCGATGTTCAGGAAATGGACGCGGCCTCGCGCACCGGCATCGACGATATCCGCGAGATCATCGAGGGCGTGCGCTATGCCCCGGCCTCGGCGCGCTACAAGGTCTATATCGTCGATGAAGTGCACATGCTGTCCAAGCAGGCCTTCAACGGCCTGCTCAAGACCCTGGAAGAGCCGCCGCCGCATGTGAAGTTCATCTTCGCCACCACCGAGATCCGCAAAGTGCCGGTGACGGTGTTGTCGCGCTGCCAGCGTTTCGATCTCAGGCGCATCGAAACCGAAGTGCTGGTCGAGCATCTCGGCAATATCGCGACGCTGGAAAAGATCGCGGTCGAGCCCGCCGCCTTGTCGATGATCGCGCGCGCCGCCGAAGGTTCGGTGCGCGACGCGCTGTCGCTGCTCGATCAGGCCATCGCCCATGAATCGGGGACCGATGCGGCGATCGGGGCCGAATCGGTGCGCGCCATGCTCGGCCTCGCCGACCGCGGCCGCGTGCTCGACCTTTTCGAGAAGCTGGTGGGCGGCGAGATCGCGCTGGCCCTCGGCATCTTGAAGGAGATGTACGACAACGGCGCCGATCCGCTGGTGGTGATGCAGGATCTTCTGGAGATCACGCATTTCCTTACACGCGTAAAAGTCTCGCCCGGCGCGGAAGGATTTTTCGACGGTGGCTCGTCCGAGGCCGCGCGCGCCGTGACGATGGCCGGCAAGCTCAGCGTCGCCAGCCTCGCGCGCGCTTGGCAGATGCTGCTCAAGGGCCTCATCGAAGTGCGCGATGCGGCCAATCCGATGCCCGCCGCCGAGATGGCGCTGGTGCGGCTCGGCTATGCCGCCGAATTGCCGCCGACCGAGCGCCTGGTGCGCGAATTGCGGGACAGCGAAGCGCCGCATGCGAGCGCACAGCAAGCAGCGCCACCGCGCGGCGGAAGCGGCGGCGGCCCCCGCGCGCAAATGGCGCCGCTGCCGTCGGAAGCTCTACGCGTCGATGCGGCACAGGAGCGGATGGAAGCCGCGCCTGCCATCGAGCTGCGTTCGCTCGAAGATATCGTGGCGCTCGCCAAGGCGAAGACGGCGCGGCTTCTGGCGACGCAATTGGAAAGCAATGTGCATCTGGTGTCGCTCGAACGCTGCCGGATCGAATTTCGTCCCAACGCCCTGGCGCCGAAGAGTTTGGCGACCGATCTGGCGCAGCGTCTGCGCGATTGGACCGGCGAACGCTGGATCGTCACGCTTGCCTCCGAAGGCGGCGCGCCGACGCTGGTCGAAAGCCGCGCCGCCGCCGAGCGCGCCAAGAAGGACGCGGTCTCGCAGGAGCCTTTTGTGCGCGCGGTGCTCGATGCCTTTCCGGGCGCGGAGATCATCGCCGTGCGGGATCGCGAGGAGCCCGAGCCTCCGCCGGCCGAGGAATCGAACTAGGTGGCCGGTTCGCCCGCAGGACCGGAGATCGAGCGCCTGATCCAGCTTCTTGCGAAGTTGCCGGGCTTGGGCCCGCGCTCGGCGCGCCGCGCGGCGCTCGCTCTGCTGAAAAAACGCGAGAGCCTGCTTGATCCCCTGGCCGACGCGATGGCCAAGGCGGCGGCCGCGCTCCGGCTGTGTTCGGCGTGCGGCAATCTCGATACGTCCGATCCGTGCGCGCTGTGCCGCGATCACACCCGCGATACGGGGATCATCTGCGTCGTCGAGGATGTCGCTGATCTGTGGGCGCTGGAGCGGGCGGCCATCTTTCGCGGGAAGTATCATGTACTGGGCGGCGCGCTGTCGGCGCTCGATGGCGTCACGCCGGAACGGCTGAATCTTCCGACATTGATGGAGCGTGTACGGGGCGGCGGTACGTCCGAGATCATCCTTGCGATGAACGCGACCGTCGAAGGCCAGACGACGGCGCATTATCTGATGGACGCGTTGGAATCGTCGGGCGCCAAGATCACGCGGCTCGCGCATGGCGTGCCGGTCGGTGGCGAGCTCGATTATCTTGACGAGGGAACGCTGTCGGCCGCGTTCAAGGCGCGCCGCCCGTTCTGACGCCCTAGTTTGCGCGTCCGCCCGCCCTATATTACCCCTCGTAACGGGGGCGCCTCTTCAAGGAACACGACATTCATGCGTTGTTCGCGTCCGCTGATTTTTTCCACCGCTGTTTCGATGTTTGCATTTACGCTTGCCGGTCAGGCTTTAGCCGCGCCCGCGCCCGCCGATGGCGCGGCGAAGAGCGTGGTCTCGGGCGATTACGAATGTTGGGCCTTCAGTTCGGCGCGGGCCGATCTGAACTTCACGATCACCGGGGCGGGGCGTTACCGCGCCTCCGACGACAGCAACGGCACCTTCACCTACGATGCGGCGAGCAAGAAGATCGCTTTCACCGGCTAACTCAAGGAGGTGATGCCGGACGGGTTCACCACGATCTATTACGAACCCAAGGGCAGGCCGACGGTGAGCTTCCGCGGCCGCAGCAGCTCCGAAGCTTCGTTCTGCGAGAAAGTCTAGACGTCAGGAACCGGGGGCGGAGAGGCGCTCGCTTTCGGTTTGCGTCAGCTCGACCTTCTCGATTTTCTCGGCGCGGCTCATCACGCGGCTGGTCGATGTCAGGATGTTCTTGATGTCGCCGTCGGCTTGGCCGAGATGCGTTTGCAATTTGCCGACGCGTTCCGACAGAAGACGCACATCGTTCAGCAGCAATCCCACCTCGCGCTGAATGAGGTTCGCCTGTTCGCGCATGCGGGCGTCCTTCATCATGGTCTGCACCGTGCTGATCGCCAGCATCAGGATGTTCGGCGACACCACGACGACCTGCGAGCGGTGCGCCCGCTGGATCAATTCGGCGAAGGAATCGTGCAGTTCGGCATAGAGCGATTCCGAAGGCACGAAGATGATGGCGGGTGTCTGGGTCTCGCCGGCGATCAGATATTTCTCGGCGACGTCCTTCACATGCTTGCCGACATCGGTGCGCACCCGCGCGCCCGCCTCGCGCTTCTCCGCATCGGTGACGGCGGCTTTAAGCAATTGGAACGCTTCGAGCGGGAATTTGGAATCGATGACGATGGCGGTCTTGCTGCCGGGCAGGCGGATCAGGCAATCGGGCCGGTTGTTGTTGGAGAGCTTGCCCTGGAATTCATAGGCGCCGTTCGGCAGCGCATCGCGGATGATGGTTTCCATCTGGGCCTGGCCCCAGGCGCCGCGCGCCTGCTTGTTGGCGAGGATCTGCTGCAAGCTCACCACTTGGCCGGAAAGGTCGGTCAGGTTCTTCTGGGCATCGTCGATGATGGTGAGGCGGGCCTGCAAGCCGCCGAGAGATTCGGCCGTCTTGGCGGCGGTCTCGTTCAGGCTCACGCCGAGCCGCTGGTCGAGCGCTTCCATGCGCTTGGCCATGGCGTCGCGCAGATCGCTCTGGCTTTGGGACTGGGATTCGATGGCCTGGGCAAAGCGGCCGCTGATCGTATCGAGGCCCCGGGTCAGCTCGCGCAATTGGGCGTCGAGCTGGGGCGCGGATGCGGGCGCGCGCAGGCGGCTGAGGCCCGCCAGCAGCGCGGCCAGCCCCAAAACGAGCATCAGGCCGGAAATAACAAGAATCGTCGTATCCATGCCTTAAGCCTACACAACGGGGCCGGAGGCGTCTTGACCCCCGGCTCCGTCATCTCTATCTCCCGCCCGCCATGGCCATTCTTGAACTCGTGACGGCGCCCGATCCGCGGCTGAAGCTGGTCTCCCAACCGGTGCCGGAGGTCGATTCGGCGCTCAAGAAGTTCATGGCCGATATGCTGGACACGATGTACGACGCCAACGGCATCGGGCTTGCCGCCATCCAGGTCGGCATTCCCAAACGGGTCGCGGTGATCGATCTCGACCCCGGCGGGCCGAACAGCTTTCCGCGCTACTTCATCAATCCGCGCCTCGTCGAAGCGTCCGGCGAGGCGACGAATTATCACGAAGGCTGTTTGTCGGTGCCCGAAATCTGGGACGATGTCAGCCGCCCCTCGCGCGTGACCGTCGAATACACCGACGAAAAGGGCCGCTTGCAGACCGTCACCGCCGACGGGCTGTTCGCAACCTGCCTGCAACATGAGATCGACCATATCAACGGGCTGTTGTTCATCGATCATCTGTCCAAGCTCAAGCGGTCGATCGCCTTGCGCAAATCGGCCAAGATGAAGCGCAAAGGCTAGACGCACGCCGCCGCCCTCCCCATCTTTAGTGCTGGACCAACAGAGGGCAGGAGCGAGTCGCTGACAGGTACATTATTGCACCGTAATGGCAGCAGAATTTTCCCTTTGGTCTCCGCGCTAGAAGCTTGGAGCCATTCGGGAATCCGCTTTACGATGCTCCGAACACGGGGGGAGGGGGGTATGCGCCGCGACGGCCAGCGTTGCGCTCCCTTGAAATGCCTGTGCTAAGGGCTGAGCCATGACGCTTCGTCTCGCCTTCATGGGGACGCCCGATTTCGCGACGCCGACACTGGCGGCGCTGATTGCGGCCGGCCACAATGTTGTTTGCGTCTATTCGCGCGCTCCGCGGCCAAAGGGACGGGGCCTCGCCGAAGAAAAATCTCCCGTGCACAAATTGGCCGAAACAAACGGCATCGAAATACGCACGCCGTTGTCACTGAAAGGCGCCAACGAGCAGACCGATTTCGCCGCCCTCGATCTCGATGCGGCGGTGGTGGTGGCCTATGGGTTGCTGCTGCCGAAAGGAATTTTATCGGCGCCGCGGCTCGGCTGTTTCAATCTGCACGCCTCGTTGCTGCCGCGCTGGCGCGGAGCGGCGCCGATCCAGCGCGCCATCATCGCCGGGGACACCGAAACCGGCGCGATGGTCATGCGGATGGAAGAGGGGCTCGACACCGGGCCGGTGCTGATGACCGAACGCACGACAATCGGACGCAAGACCTATGGCGCGTTGCATGACGAGCTGGCGCGGGCGGGTGCGGGTCTCATGGCCCGCGCGCTCGCCGCGCTGGAACAGGACAATGTCACGGAGCAACCGCAGGACCATGAAGGTCTGACCTACGCCAAGAAGATCGAGAAGTCCGAAGCGCGCATCGATTGGACCAAAAGCGCCCGCGAGCTCGACTGCCTCATTCGCGGATTGTCGCCTTCGCCCGGCGCATGGTTCGAAGCCAGGGGCGAGCGCATCAAACTGTTGCTCGCTGAACCCGTGGCTGGAAAAGCCGCGCCCGGCAGCGTGCTTGCCGGGTTGACCATTGCCTGTGGTGACGGCGCTTTAAAACTTCTCACCGTGCAACGGGCGGGGAAAACGGCGCAGGACGCCGAGATTTTCGCGCGCGGCTTTGAGTTGAGCGAAAATGTGAGCTGATGCCGCGCTATCGCATCACGCTCGAATATGATGGCGGACCGTTTTCCGGCTGGCAGCGGCAGGAGGGCGCGCCGTCGGTACAGGGCGCGGTCGAAGAGGCGATCCACAAGCTCTCGGGCGAGCGCGTCACGGTGACGGGGGCGGGGCGCACGGATTCCGGCGTGCATGCGCGCGGGCAGGTCGCGCATTTCGATCTGGTGAAGGAATTTCCCGGCGACACGATCCGCGAAGCTTTGAACGCGCATTTGCGTCCCCAGCCTGTCGCGGTGCTGGCCTCGGCGATTGCCGATCCCGAATTCCATGCGCGGTTTTCGGCCCTGGCGCGCCATTACGAATATCGCATCCTCTGCCGCCGCGCGCCGCCCGCGCTCGACCGCGGCCATGTCTGGCATGTGACGCGCGCGCTCAACATCGTGCCGATGCAGGAAGCGGCGCGCGCATTGATCGGGAGCCACGACTTCACGACGTTTCGCGCCGCCGAGTGCCAGGCGAAATCGCCGGTCAAGACGCTCGACCGTTTCGACGTCTCCGGGCAAGGCGAGGAGATCGTCTTCTATGCCAGCGCCCGCTCGTTCCTGCATCATCAGGTGCGCTCGATGGTCGGAACGCTGAAGCTGGTGGGCGAGGGCAAATGGCGGGCCGCCGAGGTCGCGCGTGCGCTGGAGCTGCGTGACCGTTCGGCCTGCGGAACCGTGGCGCCGCCAGACGGTTTGACGCTACTGCGCGTGGATTATTAGAGATTCTGCAAATCGACCAACTCGACCGAATCGCCTGCGATTTTCCGGCCCAGAAAGATTTCGCCGACGCGGGCGAAACGCTCCGGCGCATCGGTGGCAAGAAAGCGCGGTGGCTCGGGTGTTCCACTTTCACGCGCGATGTTCTTCTCGCCAAGCAAGCGCTCGACGGATTTGGCCGTGGTCGCGGCGCTATCCACCAGCACGACATTGGGACCCGCGACGCGCGCGATTGTCTCCTTCAGCGCCGGGAAATGCGTGCAGCCGAGCACCAGACATTCGGGCTTTGCCTCGCCCAGCATCGCATCGAGATATTGCTTCGCCACCAGTTCCGGAATGGGTCCGGTAGTCATGCCTTCCTCGGCGAGCGCGACGAACAACGGACACGCCTGCTGGGTGACGCGCGCGGCCGGATTCCGCGCCAGGATCGCGCGGCTGTAAGCGCCGCCCCTGACGGTGCCCTCCGTCGCGATCACCGCGATGCGCCCCGACGGCGCGGCGGCGATTGCCGCTTCGGCGCCCGGCTCGATCACGCCGATGACGGGCGTCGGCGCGAGCGTTTGCGTCAACGCGGGCAGCGCCGTCGAGGACGCCGTATTGCAGGCGACGACAAGCAGCTTGATGTCGTGTGCCGTCAGAGCGCGCGCGCATTGCACGGCATAGCGCGTCACGACGTCGGCGCTCTTGCTGCCATAGGGCAGGCGCGCGGTATCGCCGAGATAGACGAAGCTCTCATGGGGCAGGCGCTCCATCAGCGCGCGCATCACGGTGAGCCCGCCCATTCCTGAGTCGAACACCCCGATGGGCTTGTCGCGAGGGCTTGCCGTACTCATATCGGCTTGGCGAAATAGTCTTCGAGGACGGCAAGATAGATGCGCGTCAGAATCTCGATGTCCTCGACGCTGGCGCATTCGTCGGTGCGGTGCATGGTGGCGCCGGGTAGGCCCAGTTCGGCCACGGGGCAATGATCCTTGATGAAGCGCGCATCCGAAGTGCCGCCGGTGGTCGAATGTTCGGGCACTGTTCCGGTGACGCGTTTGACCGCGTTGCTCAACAGATCGGTATAGGCGCCCGGTTTGGTCACGAAGGAGACGCCGCTCGTGGCATGGCTGACGATGATCTCCGCGCCCCGTTCGTGCATCACGCGGCGGGCGATGTCCTCGACTTTCTGCAACAGGCCGGCTGGATTGTGCAGATCGTTGAAGCGGATGTTGAAGCCGGCCTGCGCTTCGGCCGGGATCACATTGACCGCCGGGTTGCCGACATCGACGGTGGTGAAAGCCAGCGTCGAAGGATCGAAATTGTCGCTGCCCTCATCCAACTTCAGCGCGGCGATACGCGCGATCAATTCCGCCATGACGGGAATGGGATTGAGCGCCCGTTGCGGATAGGCGACGTGGCCTTGCGTGCCTTTCACGATCAGGCGGAAATTCATGCTGCCGCGCCGGCCGATCTTGATGACATCGCCGGTGCGTGCGGTCGAAGTCGGCTCGCCGACGAGGCAATGGTCGAGCACCTGACCGTTCTGTTTCAGCCAATCGAGCACCTTGACCGTGCCGTTGACCGCGACGCCCTCCTCATCGCCGGTGATGAGAAGGCTGATGGCGCCCTTTGGTGCGCCGTGCTTGCCGACATAGCGCGCGGTGGCGCACGCGAAGGCCGCAATCGCGCTTTTCATATCGGCGGCGCCCCGCCCATAGAGCACGCCATTGTGGATTTCCGCCGCGAACGGATCGTGCCGCCATGAAGCGGCGTCGCCCGGCGGCACCACATCGGTGTGGCCGGCGAAACAAAAATTCGGGCGGCCCGTGCCGAGGCGCGCATAAAGATTTTCCACCGGCGCCGTGCCCACCGCCTCGAAGCGCAAACGCTTGCAATCGAATCCCAGCGGCTTCAGTGCGTCTTCCAATACGCCAAGCGCGCCCGCGTCCTCTGGCGTCACCGAAGGGCAGCGGATCAGCGCTTGGGTCAGGGAAATGGGGTCGACGGCCATACCGTTTAGTCCCTCAACAACTCGTTGATCGAGGTCTTGGAGCGCGTCTTCTCATCCACCCGCTTGACGATCACCGCGCAATAGAGCGCTGGCCCTCCGCTGGCCCCGGGCAGGCTTCCCGGCACCACGACGGAATAGGGCGGCACTTTTCCGTAATAGATTTCCCCGCTCGCGCGATCGATGATCCGCGTGGAGGCGCCGAGGAACACGCCCATCGACAGCACCGAGCCTTCGCCGACGATGACGCCCTCGGCCACTTCCGAGCGCGCGCCGACAAAGCAATTGTCCTCGATGATGACGGGCCCCGCCTGCAACGGCTCCAGCACGCCGCCGATGCCGGCGCCGCCCGAGATGTGGCAATTCTTTCCGATCTGCGCGCAACTGCCGACGGTGGCCCAGGTGTCGATCATCGTAGCTTCATCGACCCGCGCGCCGACATTGACGAAGGACGGCATCAGCACCACGCCCTTGGCGATGTAAGCCGAGCGGCGCACGATGGCGCCGGGTACGGCGCGGAAACCGGCGGCGCGGAAGCGGTTCTCGCCCCAATCCTTGAATTTGGAATCGACCTTGTCCCACCAATGGGCGCCGCCCGGCGCGCCCGCGATCAGCGCCATGTCGTTCAGGCGGAAGGAGAGCAGCACCGCCTTCTTCAGCCATTGGTGCACCCGCCATTCGCCGCCCGCTTTTTCGGCGACGCGAAGCTTCCCCGAATCGAGCCCCTCCAGCGCCGCCTCGACCGCCTCGCGGGCCTTGCCGGCCGTCCCGGGCGAGACCGTGTCGCGTTTTTCCCAGGCGTCGTCGATCAGGGGCTGCAATTCGCCGTCATTCATGGTCGTAAACCTCGAAAACCTTACAAAAATCTGGCCGGAACATGCGGGACGGGCGCGTCCAAGGCAAGCAGAAGGCGGGGATTTAAAGCCCCCTTAATCCACATTTGGGACTATGGCCGCTCGCGGAAAAGCCCGTGGAAGCACGGCCCTCCCTCTAAGGACCAATGGCTCAGTTCTTCAAACGCCTGTTTGGACGGCCGGGTCTGCCGAGAGCGCTGACCTATGAGGATGCCCGCGCGGTGCTGGAATCCCATGAGCGCCGTTCCAAGGAGGAACTCGCCGGCCGCACCGATGTCGAGCCGGAGATGCTCTATTATTTGGCCGAGCATGGTTCCGATGGAGCGCGCCGTCTGGTGGCGGCCAATCCGTCGACGCCGCCGGAAGCCGATCGTTTCCTGGCCGACGACGTCGATGCCGAGGTACGCGGCGAGCTGGCGCACAAGATCGGCCGCTTGCTGCCCGATCTTCTGAAGTCCGAACGCGATCGGGTCTGCGAGCTGACGCTGGAAACGCTGCAGCGCCTGGCAACCGACCAATTGCCGCGCGTGCGCGCGATCCTTTCCGAAGAGATCAAGCGGCTCGATTGCGTGCCCAAATCCATCATCGAGGCGCTCGCCCGCGATGCGGAAGAGTCCGTGTCCGCGCCTATCCTCGAATATTCGCCGCTGCTGGCCGACAACGATCTGCTGGAGATCATCGCCAGCGCGCGCCCAGAGCGCGCTTTCGGCGGTGGCCCGCCGGCGTGGTTTGAGCGAAATCGTTTCCGACGCCATCGTCGCGTCGCTGGATATCCCCTCGGTGGCGGCGCTTCTCGTCAATCCCGATGCGCGGATCCGCGAGGGCACGATGGAAAAGATCATCGACCACGCGGAATCCATTTCGCAGTGGCATGGACCGCTGGTTATGCGCACCGATCTTTCCTTGCGCGCGCTTCGCCGCATCACCGGATTCGTCGGCGCATCGCTGCTGGAGACGCTTTCCGAACGGCACGGTCTCGACGACGAGACGCAGGCGCACCTCAAGCGCTGCATGCGCCATCGCCTCGAGCGCGACGAGGAATCTTCACAGCGCGACGAGGACAAGCTCCACGCCGAAGTGCTGAACGCGTTCGAGACGGGCCTACTCGACGAACATTATGTCGAGGATGCTATCGAAATCGGCGATCGTGGACGGGTCATGGAATGTCTGGCCGTGCTGGTGCAGGTGCCGCGTAGCGTGATCGAGAAGATCTTCACATCGCGCAGTTCCAAGGCGATCACCGCGCTCACTTGGAAGGCCGGCCTATCGATGCGGATCGCCTTCAAGATCCAGACGCTGGTGTTGAAGCTGCACGCCGATGAACTCTTGCCTGGGCGCGCCGGCGTCGGTTTTCCGCTCTCCGAGGAGGAGATGCGCTGGCATTTGTCCTATTTCGGATTTTCCGAGAAGTAGTTCAACCCGCTTTGATCAGCGTGCCGGCGCCGTGCTCGGTAAAGAGCTCGAGCAGCAGCACATGCGGGATTCGTCCGTCCACGATCACGGCGGCTTTCACGCCTTTTTCGACCGCATCGATGGCGGTCTCCACCTTGGGGATCATACCGCCCGAGATGGTGCCGTCGGCGATCAGGGCCTTGGCCTCTTCCACCGTCAGATGCGAGATCAGCTTGCCGTCGCGCCCGAGCACGCCTTCGACGTCGGTGAGCAGCACCAGGCGCTCGGCGGCGATGGCGCCCGCGACGGCGCCCGCGACCGTATCGGCGTTGATGTTGTAGCTCTCGCCCTTCTCGCCGACGCCGATGGGCGCGACGACCGGAATGAGATCCGAATTGATGATCATGCGCAGGACTTCCGCATCGACATGCTTGGGCTCGCCGACGAAGCCGAGATCGACGCTCACCCGCTCCTTGGTCGCGGGATCGATGCGGCTGCCCGCGATCTTGCGGGCGACGACCATGTTGCCGTCCTTGCCCGAGACGCCGACGGCCCGTCCGCCGGCCGCGTTGATGCCGGCGACGATCTGTTTGTTGATGGTGCCCGACAGCACCATCTCGACGACTTCCATCGTGGCGGCGTCGGTCACGCGCAAGCCGTCCACGAAGGTGGAGACGATGTTCAGCCTCTTCAGCATGGCGCCGATCTGCGGTCCGCCGCCATGAACGACGACCGGGTTCATGCCGGTCTGCTTCATCAGCACGACGTCCTGGGCGAATTCGTGCGGCAGACCCTCGCCCATCGCATGACCGCCATATTTCACGACGATGGTCTTGTTGTCGTAGGAAAGGATGTAGGGCAGCGCCTCGACGAGCACGCGCGCGGTCGAACGCCAGCGCGCAAGCAGGCGCAGGTTCCTCTCGTCACGAGCGCTGTCGTCAGACGCGGCCATGGAAATCCCCGGGTTGCGCGCGGGGCTTATAACGCAAACGATTCGCCGTCGCCATCACTTCCATTTCGTCAGCGCCGCCAAAACGGCGCGCAATTGGGGGATGCCGTCGCCTTTTTCGGCGGATGTCGCCACCAGTTCGGGATGGGCGGCGCCGTGGCGCGCCGCTTCCCCGGCAAGGGCCGCCGCCACGGCCTCCAACTCGCCGGTTCTGAGCTTATCGACCTTGGTTAAAACAAGCTGGTAGGAGACAGCCGCTCTATCCAGCAATCCCATGACCTCGATGTCGTGCTCGAGGGGCCCGCGGCGCGAATCGATCAGCAGGACCGTCCGGCGCAAATTTGGCCGCCCGCGCAAATAGGCGAAGATCAGCTCCGTCCATTGATCGGATTGCGTCTTGGAGACGCGCGCGTAGCCGTAGCCGGGAAGGTCGGCCAGGATCAGCCTTTGGCCGAGCGAGAAGAAGTTGATCTCGCGCGTACGCCCCGGCGTGTTGGAGACGCGCGCCAAAGTCTTGCGCCCCGTCAACGCGTTGACGAGACTCGATTTGCCGACATTGGAGCGCCCAACAAAGGCAACTTCCGGAAGCGTGGTGGCCGGAATGTCCTCGAGCTTGGCGGCGCCGCGCAGGAAAACGCATTCGCGCGCGAATAGCAGCCGCCCCTCTTCCAGAGCTTCCAGGGGCGGCTCGTTGATCATCGGTCAGTCCGGCGGGCCGGCCGGCTTTTCCGGCGCTTCGCCGCGGGCGAGACGCTTGCCCATGCCGCGCAAGCGATCGATCAGATCCACGGGCGTTCCAGTCCGGCGCATGATCACGATCTGCTGGATGATCGAAAGAAGGTTGTTCCAGGTCCAATAGACCACCAGGCCGACCGGGAAACTCGCCAGCATGAAGGTGAAGATCAGCGGCATGAACGCGAACAGACGCTGCTGCACCGGATCGGCGGGCGGCGGGTTGAGATTGGTCTGGATCCACATGGTCACGCCCATCAGGATCGGGAAGACGCCGAGCATCAGGAACTGCGGCAGATCGATGGGAATGAGGCCGAAGAGATTGAAGATCGAAGTCGGGTCGGGCGCCGAGAGATCCTTGATCCAGCCGAAGAATGGCGCGTGGCGCATGTCGATGGTGACGAGCAGCACTTTGTAGAGCGAGAAGAAGACCGGAATCTGAATCAGCATCGGCAGGCAACCGGCGAGCGGATTCACCTTCTCGGTCTGATAGAGCTTCATCAGCTCCTGCTGCTGCTTGGCCTTGTCTTCCTTGAAGCGCTCGCGCAGGCGCTCCATCTCGGGCTGGAGCTTCTTCATCTTGCTCATGGCGCGGTAGGACGTGTTGGCCAGCGGGTAGAACACCGCTTTCACGAATACGGTGAAGACCAGGATCGCGACGCCGAAATTGCCGGTGAGCTTGTTGAGGAAGTCGAGGGCCTGGAACATCCATTTGGTCAGCGGATTGAACCAGCCCCAATCGACCGCCATGTCGAAACGCTGGATGGCAAGCGTCTCGGCGTAATCATCGACGATCTCCACCAACTTGGCGCCGGCGAAGAGGTGATGGACGACAGTGTGGGAACTATTAGGCGCCACCTCGCGCGGGTTCATCACATAGTCGGAGCGATAGGCTTTGCTGCCGTTCGCGTCATAGGCCATGTAGGTGGCGGCGATTTGCTCCGACTGCGGAGGAATGACCGCCGCCATCCAATATTTGTCGGTGATGCCGAGCCAGCCGCCCTGGCTTTCGAAACGCTGTGTCTCGTTGCCGTCCGCGAGGTCGGCATAGGTCGGGTCCTTCAACGTGCCGCCGAGCACGCCGATGAAGCCCTCATGCACCACCCAATAGATCGTGGTTGCCGGGATGTTGCTGCGATAGACGAGCCCGTAGGGCGACAGCGTGACGGGCGCGTCGCTGCGATTGTCGACCGTATCGGCGATCGTGAACATGTAGCGTTCGTCGACCGAAATCCGCCGCGTGAAGACGAGGCCCTGGCCGTTGTCGTAAGTCATCTCGACATTCTGGCCGGGCGCGAGCTTGCTGCCTTCCGCGAGAGTCCATTGCGTCATCTCGCCGGGGACGGCGGCGGTCGAACCTTGGCCCGCGATCCAGCCGAACTCGGCGAAATAGGGATGCTCCGCCGCGCGCGGGCTTAACAGCTCGATCTCCGGGCTCGTGGGCTCGGGAGTCTCGTGATAGTTGCGCAGTCTCAAATCGTCGAAGCGTCCGCCGGCCAGATTGATCGATCCGACGAGGGTCGGCGTCTCGACCTCCGTCCGTGTGGGCGATTGCGCCAGCGCTTGGTCGCGGGGAAGGACGGTCGTGGCTGGAACCGTGGGCACGGCGCCCGCCTGCGGCGTCGCCTGATTCGGCTGTTGGGCCGCCTGTTGTTGCTGGCGCGCCTGTTCTTCCTGCATCCGCGGCACGCCGACCAGATATTGCCAGCCGAACACCACGGCCATCGACAGCACGATGGCGATAAACAAATTGCGTTGGTCGGACATCGGGCGCGCCTCGCGTTAGTCTAGTTGCGAGGTCCGGGAACGGGATCGTACCCCGACCGGCCGCCGAGAAAGGCAATGGGGTGGCAGCGCGAAATGCGGCGCGCCGCGAGCATGCTGCCCTTGACCGGTCCATGGACCGAGAGCGCTTCCAAGGCATAGGCCGAGCAGGACGGCGCGAAGCGGCAGGACGGCGGCAGCAGCGGAGAAATCATGGCGCGATAGATCCGAATCGGCGCGCTCAGAAGGGCGACGGCGAAGCGGCGTGGCTGTGCACGCGGGGCTTCAATCATGTCGTTCCTCCTTCCTGTTTTGGGCCGGCATGTTTGGGGCCGGGGTGTTTCGCAACTACGCCTCTGTCGAGCGCGGCATGGGCGGCAGCGAGCGCGGTCCGCAAATCGAGACTGAGGTCCGCAAATGGGCGCGATAGTGTGGCGGTTCGGGCGACCAGAACATAGTCATGCGCGGCACGTCCCGAAAGGGGCAGGATCGCCGCGGCGGCTGCCCGCAAGCGGCGCTTGGCGCGGTTGCGTTTCACCGCATTGCCGACTTTACGGCTGGCGGTGAACCCGACCCTCAAGAGGGGCCGTCCGGCGATGTGTTCCGGCGAGGGGCAGGTTTCCAGCGTCAGGCCGGGCATGGATTGGCGGCGGCCCTTTTGGGCGCGCAGGAAATCGGCCCGGCTCTTCAAGCGTTCGAGGGAAAGCTTGGCGGAAGCGTGCGACTCCACTGACGAATCTGCGGTCAGGCCGACAGCTTCTTGCGGCCCTGGGCACGGCGGCGGGCGATCACTTGGCGGCCCTTCTTGGTCGCCATGCGCTTGCGGAAGCCATGCCGGCGTTTGCGGACGATTTTGCTCGGCTGATAGGTGCGTTTCACGGCTTCTGCCCTTTAAAAAAGCCCGATCCGGCTCGAAAGAGCCGTGCTTCTAGGGGCCCCGCCGGAGGCTGTCAACCGGAGCGGCAGGGGAACCCCGCCGCTCCGGCTCACATTTACTGAATGGTAGCGATACCAACGCGATTGACGCCGCTTTCGGCCAGCACAAGGCCCTTGCCGTCCGCGGTGGGCATCATGTTGCGGATGGTGCCGCCGCCCGAAGGAAGCACCGGGAAGGTCTGGAACTTCTCGGTCTTGGGGTCGAAGCGCACGAGGCCGTTCGGCTTGATGCTGCCTTCATTGTACCAGACGATGCCGTTGAGCACGGTGATGCCGTAAGGCTGCGAGCGCGGGCCGCCCGGCGAAGGCCATTCCTTGGTGGCGCCGGTCTTGGTGTCGTACATGCCCAGATAGCCGCGGCTATAGTCGGAGATCCAAATCACGTCGTTCTGGTCGATGGCGATACGGCGAGGACGCGTGCCGGCATTCGGCAGCAAATATTCCTTGATCTCCATCGTCTCGGCATCAACGGTGGCGAGCTTCGGAGCCTGCCATTCGCTGAACCACAACTTACCCTTGGAATCGAACACCATGGCGTAGGGCGCCGAGTTTTCCGTCGGCGACACGGCGAGCTTCACCGCGCCGGTCTTCGGATCGAGACGTCCGACCATGTTGCTGTTCTGCGCCGTGAACCAAAGAATGCCGTTCTTGTCGAACAGCGGCGTGTGGGGATCGCGGGCGGCGCCGGTGCGGTACTCGGTCATCTGCCCGGTCTTGACGTCGAGCTTGCCGATATGACCCTTGAAATTGCCGGTGTACCAAACGTTTCCGTCCTTATCCATGGTCAGGCCATGGGGGCCGGAGACGGGTGTTTTGGTCTTGTATTCGGTGATCTTCCCGGTCTTCGGATCGAGGCGGCCGATCAGGCTGCCCATATGGCCGGTGTACCAGAGCGAGCCGTCCGGGGCCGCGAGCGGATCGTGCGGGCGCGAACCTGCGGTCGGTAGGACCCATTCCTTGATCGAGACCTTCACCGGGCCGTCCACCTGCTTGAACGGGGGAATCGGCTTCTCGGGGAAATTCTTGATCAGGTAATTGGTGAGCTGGTCTGCCTGCTGCGGAGAGAGCGGCGCGCCGGCGTTCATCATCATGTTCATGGCATTGTGCCAGCCGTCGGAATTGTAATTGCCGAAGGCGACGCGCGCCAGCGTATGGCACTGCGTGCAGGCGTCCACGAGCAATTGCTTCTCGGGGCCGGCCGGGAATTTGTCCAGGTTCGGATCGGGTTTGTTTTGCGCGGATGCGCCGACGGCGAGAGCGAGCGAAAGCACGGAGACGGCGGCAAGCAATGTTTTCTGCATGTGAAGCCCCTTGGCGAATGGTTCCAGCACGGCGGGGCGGAATTTAGTCCACGCCAAGGGGGATGCCAACTACAAATTGAAAACATTACCGGCCGGAAAGGTTGCCCCCGCCCGGTGCTTTAAGCCTGTTTTTCGTTGTCCCGCCGCTGGAATGGGCGGCGGGACCGGTAATCGTTCGTCCAAACCTACTCGATATAGGCGATCGCCACCTTGTCCACGGCGCTTTCGGCCATGACGATGCCCTTGCCGTCGGTGGTGGGCATCAGGTTGCGCACGACGCCCCCGCCCGAAGGCAGGATCGGGAAGCTCTGGAATTTTTCCGTCTTCTGATCGAATCGGACGAGGCCGTTCGGCCGGGCGTTGCCTTCATTGTACCAGATGACGTCGTTGATGGAGGTGATGCCGTAAGGCTCTGATTTGGAGCCGCTCGGCGACATGTATTCCTTCACGAATTTGCCCGTCTTGGTGTCGAACTTGCCGAGATAGCCGCGGGAGAAATCCGCGTACCAGATGACGTCCTGGCTATCGATGGCGAGACGGCGCGGACGCGATGCCGGATCGGGCAGCGTGTACTCGGTCATCTTCATGTTCTGGTCGATGCTGGCGATCTTGTTGGTGCCGAACAGCACGATCCACAGCACGTTCTTGGTGTCGAACACGGTGCCGTAAGGGAGCGAGCGCGGCGAGGTCGATTCGATCAGCTTGATCTCGCCGGTCGCCGGGATCAGGCGGCCGATCATGTTGCCGCCCTGCACGGTGAACCAGAGATTGCCGGTCTTGTCGAACATCGGCGTGTGGGGATCGCGCGCCTTCGGATCGGGCATGCGGTATTCGGTGAACTGGCCCGTCTTCACATCGAACTTGCCGATGTGGCTCTTGAAATTGCCCGTGTACCAGATGTTGCCGTCCTTATCGCCGGCGAGGCCGTGCGGGCCGGAGACCGGCGTCTTGGTCTTGTATTCGGTGATCTTGCCGGTCTTGGGATCGAGCTTGCCCAAGATGCTCGAGCGCTGCGCCGTGTACCACAGCGAGCCGTCGGGCATCGCGAGGGGATCGTGCGGGCGCGAGCCCTTGGTCGGAACCTGCCATTCCTTGATGGTGACCTTGACCGGGCCTGGAATGATCTTCAGCTCGGGCCCGGGCTCGCCCTTGATCTTCGTCAGATAGGTCTTGAGCTGCGGAATCTGTTGCGGGGTGAGGGGCGCGCCGACATTGACCATGCCGTCGACCAGGATGTCCCATTCATGCGCGTCATGGGTCGCAGTCGCCACCCGTTCCAGCGTGTGGCAGCCGGTGCAGGCGTTCTGCAGAATCTGCCGTTCCGGTCCGGGCGGAAGCAAGTTCAGACTCGGATCGGCGGCGGGCTGAGATTGAGAGATAGCCGGAACCGCGAGAGCGAGAATCGCCGCGGCGCCGAAAAGCGCAGTTCTGGTCATGAAAATCCCCGAAAGAAAAACTTCCGGTTCATTTTATCAGGAAGACGCGGCGTCTTGGGGTGACGCCTCCGTTACCAAGCGTTTTCAGTGTCAGGGATGGTAAAACGCGGGGGAAAAACGCCCCTGACATGCGAAGGCTCCGTCCTGTAACCCGATCAAATGTGTCAAAAACAACATGCTTTTCTGCGGGTTTTAGTGTTTCCTCTTCAACCATGCTGAAGGAAGTGCAGAGGCCGACGCGACATGGGTGGCGGCTGGCAGCCCACAGCCTGTCGGGCCGTCTTTTGCTGCTTACGATCCTTTTTGTGATGCTCAGCGTCGCGCTGATCTATTTCCCCTCGGTCGCGCGCTATCACCACCAGCTTCTGCAGGACCGCATCAATGCGGCCCAGCTCGCGATCCTTCCCTTCACCGAGGCCCCCGGCGAGCAATTGTCGGCGCAATTGCGCGGTCAATTGCTGGCGCGTGCCGGGGTCGAAGCGGTGATCCTGCGCGCCGGCGGCCAGCATGAATTGTTCCAGGAAGGCGCCGAACCGCCCGAGGTCCAGGCGGTCTTCGATGCGGGCGAAACCGACCTTTTCGAGCAGATACAAGACGTGATCGGGACGTTGTTCGCCGGTCCCGACCGGACCATCCGCATCGACGGCGTCACCGGGCCTTCGAGCAACATCGTGGTGGTCGCGAATGAAGAACCGATCCGCATGGCGCTGTTCATCTTCTCGACGCGCGTTCTGGTGCTCTCGGTCTTCATTTCGCTGTTCACCTCGCTGCTCGTGTTTTTGAGCATCTATTGGATCCTGGTCCGGCCGATGCAACGCATCACCAATGCGATGATAGCCTTCCGCAACAATCCCGAAGACCCGGCGCGGATTCTCAATCCGACGTCGCGCAAAGACGAGATCGGCACCGCCGAGCGCGAGCTCTCCACCATGCAGCACGAGCTTTACGGCTCGTTGCAGCAGAAGACGCGGTTGGCCGCGCTAGGCTTGGCCATCGCCAAGATCCAGCACGATCTGCGCAACATCCTCGCCAGCGCCCAGATCGCTTCCGAAAGATTGGTGGCGAGCGATGATCCGGTGGTCAAGCGCGTGACGCCGCGCCTGGTCGATGCGCTCGACCGCGCGGTTGCGCTCGCGACCAACACGCTGCGCTACGGCAAGGCGGAGGAGCGCGCGCCGCAGCGCAGCCGCTTTGCGCTGGCGCTGCTCATCGAGGAAGCGGCCGCCTCGGCGTTGCCCGAAAGCGGCGGCATCGCGTTCGAGAACCGCGTGCCGGCCGGCATAGAGATCGAGGCCGATTCCGAGCAGCTTTTCCGCGTCTTTCTCAATCTCTACAGCAATGCGCGCGAGGCGCTGGAAGGCGCGACCGCAGTTGCGCGCAAGATCGGCAAACGTATCGTCGTGGAGGCGCGCCGCGAGAAGAACAGCATCGTCATCGATATCAGCGACAACGGGCCCGGCATCGCGCTGGCGATGCGCGACCGGCTGTTCCGGCCGTTCTCCGGCAGCGCGCGTCAGGGTGGATCGGGGCTCGGGCTCGCAATATCGCGCGAGCTGATTCAGGCTCATGGCGGCGACATCGTGCTGGTCTCGACCGGCGATACCGGCACGCGTTTCCGCATCGTGCTGCCCGAGGCCAAGGACAAATAGCGCGACATTGGCCTGGGACCCAAAAACCTATCTCGCCTTTGGCGCCGAGCGGACGCGCCCCGCAGCCGATCTCTTGGCGCGCGTGCCGCTGGTCGTGGCTAGCCGCGTCGCCGATCTTGGTTGCGGGCCGGGAAATTCCACAGCGCTTTTACGCGCGCGCTTTCCCGATGCCGAGATCGACGGGATCGATGTGTCGCCGGAAATGCTGCGCGATGCGAGCAAAGCCGGCATCGATGCGCGCTTCATCGAAGCGGACATCGCGGCCTGGACGCCCGATGCGCCCTACGACGTCATCTATTCCAACGCCGCGCTGCAATGGCTTGGAACGCACGAGACGCTGCTGCCGCGGCTGCTTTCGTTCGTGGCGCCGGGCGGCGTGCTTGCCGTTCAGGTGCCGCGCAATTTCGAAGAACGCTGCCATGTCCTCATCCGCGAAGCCGTCGCCGATCCGCGCTGGGCGCAACAAATGAAGGACGTGCGCGATTGGTGGAACGTGCTGGCGCCGGAGGCCTATTACGATCTCCTCGCGCCCGGAGCCGCCATCGGCATGTGGGAGACGCGCTATTTCCACATCCTCGAAGGCAAAGACCCGGTCTTTCATTGGAATCTGGGGACGGGTCTCAGGCCCTTCGCGGCGGCGCTTGAGAGTCCACTCAAAGAGGAATTCCTCGAGCATTATCGCAAGCTTCTGGAGGCCGCCTATCCGCCGCAAGCGGACGGCAAGATCATCCATCCCTTCCTGCGGCTGTTCTTCGTGGCCCTCAAGAAGCAAGCAGCTTGAGATAGGCCGCTTCGAGATCGCGCGTGAAGCGCGCGGTGTCGAACAAAGCATGGGTTTCCCGGTTCGCCGCCAGTCTGCCGCGCACCCTGGCGAGTGCATCGGCGTCGCGCGCAAAGTTCAAGGCGAGCGCTTCATAGGCTTCGGGCGATTCCGCGATCAGCTCCGGCAAGTCCAACGCCTTCAACGCGCTTGCTGCGACCCGGCCCGCGAAGGTCGTGCCGAGACAGGTGACCAGCGGCACGCCAGCCCATAATGCGTCGCTCGCCGTCGCATGGGCGTTGTAGGGCAGTGCGTCGAGGAAAAGATCGGCAAGCGCGAGGCGCGCCAGATGTTCATCCGCATGGCCGACGAAAGGCGCGAAGACAAGACGTTCGGCCGGTACACCGCGGTTTTCCGCCTCGCGCGCAAGATTGCGCATGGCGGCGGGATTGCTTCGGGGCAGCCACAAGACGGAACCATCGACCCCGCGCAACAGCCGCATCCAGATGTCGAACATCGTGGGCGTAAATTTGTAGCTGTTGTTGAACGAGCAGAACACGAAACCCTTTGCCGGTAGGCCGGCTTCCTCGCGGCTGGGCTTGGGTTGCGAAATTTTGCGCGTTCTGTCGGCCGGCAAATAGCAAGCGGGTAGCGTAACGATCCTTTCGCTGTAATGGCGCCGCGCATGTTCCGGGATGACGGTCTCGTCGGCGATGATGGTATCGACATAGGGCGCACCCATCGTCCCGGCGAAGCCGAGATAGTTCACCTGAATGGGCGCCGGTCTCCTTGCGAAAATGCCCGGCCTGCATTCGCCGGTGAAGCCCATCAGATCGACGGCGATGTCGATTTCCCGCGCGCGCAGCAGCTCGGCGATTTCGGCATCGCTCATGTCGGAAACATCGATGAAATGCGCGAAAGCGGCTTCAAGTCTTTTGCGGCCGGCGCTTTCGCTTCGCGCAAAGGAGATGGCGAAGGTTTCGAAGCGTTCCCGATCGTGCTGCTCGAATACGCCCGCCATCAGAGTTGAGACGGCATGGTCGTTGAAGTCGGCCGAAAGATAGGCAAGGCGGACGCGATCATGCCGGTACTGCGCGCCGCGCTCGAGCGGCTGGGCGTAAGGCGGATATTTGTCGGCAACCCAAATCTGCGCCGCTTGTTGCTGCGCCTCTTCGGAGGACAACAGCGCCAAACTCTGAAACGGATTTATCACCCGCTTGCCCGCGGCAAGACCGGCGGTGATTTGCGCTTTGTCGTCTTCAAGGCTGCGCCAGTCGCAGCAATGCAGGCGGCAAAAGGCGAGATGACCGATTCCATAAGCGTAATCGGGGTCGAAATTCAGCGCGCGCGCATAGTGCTCGCCGGCTTCCTCATAGCGCTTGAGTTCGAACAGCGCGTTGGCGGTTCCCGCGACCGCTTCCGCGCTGCCGGGATTCGCGGCCGCCGCTTCGTCATAGCTCGCGCGCGCTTCCTCTGCCCGTTGCGCCGCCAGCAAGGCGGTGCCGCGATTGACCAGCGTTTCCGTGAAGCCGGGTTTGAGCGCGAGCGCTCTATCGTAACTCTCCACCGCTTCGGCGGGGCGGCCGAGCTCGGCAAGCGCATTGCCGCGATTGTTCCACGCCTCGTGCATTGTGGGATTTGCGGCAAGCGCCGCATCGAAGCTTTGCAGTGCGTCCTCGGGCCGCTTCAGCACCAGCAGCAAGGCGCCGCGATTGAGCGCGGCCTCGACGAAACTCGGGCGTAGCGCGAGCGCGCGGTCGAAGGCGTCGAGCGCTTCCGTCTCGCGCTTGAGGCGGATGAGCACGCAGCCGCGCGTGAACCAGACATCGGCGGAACGCGGATTGACGCGCGCCGCCTTGGCCAGCAATTGCTCGGCGTCTTCGAATTCGCCGTTCTGGAAGCGCAGGAAACCGAAGGAATAGAGCGCGTCGGAATGCGACGGGTTCGCGCGCAAGATAGCGCCGTAAAGCCGGGCCGCTTCGGCAAGATCGCCTGCTCCATGCGCTCGCCAGGCGCCTTGCAGCAGCGGATCGTTCATGACGCGGGAAGCGTTGCGGGATCGACGGCAAAATGCGCGGGGCTTTCGCCCTCTCGCTGGCGCCGCCACATCTCCGCGAAGGCCGCTTCGAGCGCGCGCGTCGAGCGTTCGGTGTCGAAAAGCGGACATTGGCCGCGATTGGCGGCGAGCTTGGCGCGCAAAGTCGCGAGCGCTTCGGGATCGCGCGCGAGCCGCAGCGCCAGGGCTTCATAGTCTTCGGGTGATTGCATCACCAGTTCGGGCAGGCCGGCGGCATAGAGCACGCTCCCGGCGACGCGGCCCGCGAAGGTGTTGCCGAGGCAAGTCAGCACCGGCAAGCCCGCCCACAGCGCGTCGCATGCCGTCGTGTGCGCATTATAGGGGAGCGTGTCGAGGAACAAATCCGCAAGACCAAGCCGCGCCAGATGATCCTCGGCGTTGGGCGCGAAGGGCGCGAAGATCAGCCGCGTCGCGGCGATGCCGCGTGCTTCGGCCTCGCGGCCGAGATTGCGCATCGCCGCTTCATTGTTTTGCGGCAGCCAAAGCACGCTGTTGCGCACCTGGCGCAAGAGCCGCATCCAGATGTCGAACGTCTCGGGTGAGAATTTGTAGCTGTTGTTGAACGAGCAGAAGACGAAAGCATTTTCTGGCAGGCCCGCCTCTTTGCGCGAAGGCGGAACGCCGATCCGCCGGCGCGAATCATTGGGCAGGAACGCATCGGGGAGATAGACCACCTGCTCGCTGTAATGGCGCCTGTCGTTGTCCGGAATGATCGTGCGGTCGGCGACGATGTAATCGATTTGGTCGGCGCCCGTCGTGCCCGGGAAACCGAGATAATTGACCTGCATGGGGCAGGGACGCAGCGCGAGAATTCCCGGGCGGCAGGGTTCCGTATAGCCCATCAGATCGACGGCGATGTCGATTTCCATACTGCGCAAAAGCTCGGCGACTTCGAAGTCGCTTTTCGCCTGCACCTCGATGAAATCGTCGAAGGTGCGCGTCAGGCGCAGGCGCATCTCGCTTCCTTCGTCGCGCGTAAACGAGATCGCCACCGTCTGAAAGCGCTTCCTGTCGTGACGCTCGAACACACCAGCCATCAGGCTCGACACCGGCGTGTTGTGGAAATCGCCGGACAGATAGGCCACGCGAATCCGGTCGTGCTCGTAACGCTCGCCGCGCCACAATCTTTCGCCGCTGCTCGGCCAAAGATCGTTGACGCAGATGCGCGCCGATTGAAGCTGTTCTTCCGGCGAAGAGGAGAGCGCGATATTCGCGAAAGGCGGAATGACCCGGGCCCCCGCCCGCACGCCTTCGGCGATGGCCTCGCGTTCGTCGGCGAGGGAATGCCAATCGCAGCATTGCAGCTGAAAATGATTGAGGAACCCCAGGGCGTAATTGTAGTTGGGATCAAGCCGCAAAAGCTGGGCGCAATCGCGCGCGGCCTCTTCGAAACGCTTCAGCAGCAGGAAGGCGCTGGCGCGATTGTAATAGGCCTCGACGAGACCGGGCTTCAGCCTGACAGCCCGGTCGAAGGATTGCACCGCCTCCTCGCCGCGCTTTAGCGCCAGCAAGGCCCGCCCGCGATTGACGAGGGCATCGACATTCTCGGGAATCAAAGCGAGGGCGCGGTCGAAATCGGCAAGCGCTTCGGGATAGCGGTGCAAAACCATCAACGCGCTGCCGCGATTGTTCAGAGCGGGCGCGCTGTCGGGCTTGACCGCCAGGGCTTTGTCGAACCATTTCAGCGCTTCGGTGTGGCGGCGCAAACTGTGAAGCGCGACTCCGCGATTGCTGAGCGCGTCCGGCAGATTCGGATTGATCGTCAGCGCTTTTTCAAGGCTTTTCAGTGCTTCGTCGGGACGTTGCAGTTCGAGAAGCGCGTTGGCGCGGTTGTTCCAGCATTCCGCATCGTCGGCATTGGCCTTCAGCGCGCGGTCGAAACATTGCAGCGCGCCGGTGAAGCGCTTGAGCGCCAGCAGGGAAATACCCCGGTTGACGTCGGCGTCGAGGAAGTCCGGTTTGATCGCCAGGGCCTTCTCGAAGCAGTCAATGGCTTCCTGATGGCGATTCAAGATCTGTAACATGCAACCGCGATTATAAATGGCGTCGGGCGCACGCGGATTGATCCGGATCGCTTCGCCGATCAAGCGTTCGGCATCTTCAAAGTGTCCGAATTTGGAATGAACGAAACCGAGAAGATACAGCGCCTGGAAATTCTGCGGATCGGCGCGCAGCACTTGCTGGCAATAGCGGGCGGCTTCCGCGTAATTGCCCATCTGGTGCGCCTGAAACGCATTGCGCATCAAGAGATCGTTCATCGTGGTTCCTCGACGGCAAAACTTTCAGGCGGCAGGCCGCGCCGGGCGCGTTCGATCATCGTGACATAGGCGGATTCCAGACTGCGCGTGATGCGCGCCGTATCGAACAGAGCGCAGGTCTCGCGTGTTTGCGCAAGCCTGGTTTTCAGCGCGCGTAATGTACCGGGTTCGCGGGCGAGCTTGAGGGCAAGCGCGCGGTAGGCATCGCGCGAAGGGACGGCCAACTCGGGCACACCGGCCGCATTCACCAGGCTCGTTCCGACACGGCCCGCGAAGGTCTCGCCCGTGCAAGTGAGAACAGGCAGGCCCGCATACAAAGCATCGCTCGCCGTCGTATGCGCGCCATAGGGAAGCGTGTCGAGGAAGAGATCGGCAAGTTTGTGCCGCGCCAGATGCTCGGGCGTTTTCATCCTCGCAGCGAATACCAGCCGCTCCGCCGCGATCCCGCGTGCCTCGGCTTCGCGTTTGAGCGCGCGCGCGGCGGAGGCATCGTTCTCCAGCAGCCAAAGCGCGCTGCCTTCGACCTCGCGCAGCAAGTCCATCCACAGGCTGAACATCTCGGGCGCGATCTTGAAATTGTTGTTGAAGCAGCAAAAGACGAAACCCTGCTCGGGCAGGCCCGCTTCGCCGCGCGTCGGCGCAATATCGGCGATCCGCCGTTTGGAATCGTTGCACTGATAGGAATCCGGCAGAGTAGCGATGCTTTCCGCATAATATTGCGCCTGGGCTTCGGGGATAACGAAGCGGTCGGCGAGAATATAGTCGATCGCATCCGTGCCCATGGTGCCGGGATAGCCGAGATAATTCACCTGCACCGGCGCCAGCCGATGGGCAAAAATTCCGGTGCGGCAGCCTTCGGTGAAGCCCATCAGATCCACCGCGATGTCGACTTCGAGTTTGCGCAACATCGTCGCCACGTCGAAATCCGTCATCGCCCGCGCATCGATAAAGCGTTCCAGCCCGCCCGCGATGCGGGTGCGCAATTCGCTCTCTCCCGCCGCGCCCAGCGACACGCCGATGGTCTCGAAACGGGCGCGGTCATGGTG
>SHWE01000019.1 GCA_009693985.1 Alphaproteobacteria bacterium
TCGGGGCGCATCTTCGACATGGAAACGCGGCTCGGGGCCGGCGCCTATATTTGCGGCGAAGAGACCTCGCTGCTGGAAAGCCTCGAAGGCAAACGAGGCCAGATCCGTCCCAAGCCGCCGCTCCCCGCCATCAAGGGCCTGTTCGGCGCACCCACCGTCATCAACAATCTGATCTCGCTGGCCTCGGTGCCGATCATCCTCGACAGAGGCGGCGCCTATTACAAAGATTTCGGCATGGGCCGTTCGCGGGGCACGATGCCGCTTCAGATCGCCGGCAACATCAAGCGCGGCGGCCTGGTCGAGCGCGCCTTCGGCCTCACCTTGCGCGAGCTGATCGAGGATTTCGGCGGCGGCACCTATTCGGGCCGTCCCATCCGCGCCATCCAAGTGGGCGGGCCGCTCGGCGCCTATTGGCCGGCGAATCTGATGGATACGCCGCTGGATTACGAAGCCTTCGCCGGCAAGGGCGGCATGCTCGGCCATGGCGGTGTCGTCGTGTTCGACGATACCGTGGACCTCGCCAAGCAGGCCCGTTTCGCCTTCGAATTCTGCGCCATAGAATCTTGCGGCAAATGCACCCCCTGCCGCATCGGCTCGACACGCGGGGCCGAGACCGTCGACAAGATCATCCGGGGCGAGAAGGTTGTCCGCAACCTCGACCTCGTTCGTGACCTTTGCGAGACCATGCGCGATGGGTCTCTTTGCGCCCTCGGGGGTTTAATCCCCATGCCGGTGATGAGCGCAATCGAGCATTTTCCTGAGGATTTCGACCGCAAGCCGCATAGCGCAGCGGCCGAATGATCGTATAATGAGGTTCGAACCATGAGCGTCCATACCACCATCGACCGCGGGACTCCTGAGCGCCAAGCCGCCCAGATGATCACGCTTGAGATCGACGGAAAATCGGTCACCGTGTCGGCCGGAACCTCGCTCATGCGGGCGGCCTCGCTCGTCGGCATGGATGTTCCCAAGCTCTGCGCCACCGACTCTCTGGAAGCCTTCGGCTCCTGCCGCCTTTGCCTCGTCGAGATCGAGGGTCGCCGCGGCACGCCCGCCTCCTGCACCACCCCCGCCGAAGCGGGCATGAAGGTCACCACCCAGAACGCCAAGCTGGCCAAGCTCCGCCGCGGCGTGATGGAACTTTATATCAGCGACCATCCGCTCGACTGCCTGACCTGCGCCGCCAATGGCGATTGCGAGTTGCAGGACATGGCCGGCGTCGTCGGCCTGCGCGACGTGCGCTACGGCTATGACGGCGAAAACCATATCCATCAGGAAAAAGACGAGTCGAACCCCTATTTCACCTTCGACCCCTCAAAGTGCATCGTCTGCTCACGCTGCGTGCGCGCCTGCGAAGAGGTCCAAGGCACCTTCGCGCTGACCATCGACGAACGCGGCTTCGCTTCGCATGTCTCGCCGGGCATGAACGAGGACTTCCTCGATTCCGAATGCGTCTCCTGCGGCGCCTGCGTGCAGGCCTGCCCGACCGCGACGCTGATGGAAAAGAGCATCATCCAGCACGGCACGCCGGAACGCTCCGTCATCACGACCTGCGCCTATTGCGGCGTCGGCTGCTCCTTCGAGGCCGAGCTTCAGGGCAACACCGTCGTACGCATGACGCCCAACAAGGACGGCAAAGCCAATCACGGCCATTCCTGCGTCAAGGGCCGCTTCGCCTGGGGCTATGCGACCCACAAAGAACGCATCACCAAGCCGATGATCCGCGCCAAGATCACCGATCCCTGGCGCGAAGTAAGCTGGGAAGAAGCGATCAATCACGCCGCGTCCGAGTTCAAGCGCATCCAGAAGAAATATGGCCGCGGTTCGGTCGGCGGCATCACCAGCTCGCGCTGCACTAATGAGGAAACTTTCCTCGTTCAGAAGATGATCCGCGCCGCCTTCGGCAACAACAATGTCGACACCTGCGCGCGCGTCTGCCATTCGCCGACCGGCTATGGCTTGAAGACGACCTTCGGCACCTCCGCCGGCACGCAGGATTTCGACTCGGTCGATGAGACCGACGTGATGCTGGTGATCGGCGCCAACCCGACCGACGCGCATCCGGTGTTCGCTTCGCGCATGAAGAAGCGCCTGCGCGAAGGCGGCAAGGTCATCGTCATCGATCCGCGCAAAATCGATCTCGTGCGCACGCCGCATGTCGAAGCCTCGTACCATTTGCCGCTTAAGCCGGGCACCAATGTCGCGATGGTCAATGCGATCGCGCATACGATCCTGACCGAGGGTCTCGAAAACAAGACATTCATCGCCGAGCGCGTCGACACCGCCGATTTCCAGATCTGGGCCGATTTCATCCGCGGCGAACAGAATTCGCCGGAGAACATGGCGAAGGTCACCGGCGTGCCGGCGTCCGAAGTCCGCGCCGCAGCGCGTCTCTATGCGAAGGGTCCCAACTCCGCGATCTATTACGGCCTCGGCGTCACCGAGCACAGCCAGGGCTCGACCATGGTCATCGGCATGGCGAATCTGGCGATGCTGACCGGCAATATCGGCCGGCGCGGCGTCGGCGTGAATCCGTTGCGCGGCCAGAACAATGTCCAGGGCGCCTGCGACATGGGTTCGTTCCCGCACGAGCTTTCCGGCTACCGCCACGTCTCGGAAGACGGCCCGCGCCATCTGTTCGAGAAGGATTGGGGCGTCACGCTCGATCCGGAACCCGGCCTGCGCATTCCCAACATGTTCGATGCCGCCATCGACGGCACCTTCCTGGGCCTCTATGTCCAGGGCGAGGACATCGCGCAATCCGATCCCAACACCAAGCACGTCCAGACGGCGCTGACGGCGATGGAATGCATCGTCGTGCAGGACCTCTTCCTGAACGAGACCGCGCTTTACGCGCATGTCTTCCTGCCGGGCTCTTCGTTCCTCGAAAAAGACGGCACCTTCACCAATGCGGAGCGCCGCATCTCCCGCGTGCGCAAGGCGATCCCGCCGATGGCGGGCCTCGCCGATTGGGAAGCCACGATGGCGCTGTCCAACGCGCTCGGCTATCCGATGAACTACAAGCATCCGTCCGAGATCATGGACGAGATCGCGCGTCTGACGCCGACCTTCGCCGGCGTCTCCTTCGACCGCATAGACGAGCTCGGCAGCGTGCAGTGGCCGTGTAACGAGAGGGCGCCGGAAGGCACGCCGATCATGCATATCGGCGGCTTCGTGCGCGGCAAGGGCAAGTTCGAGCTGACCGAATATGTGCCGACCGAAGAACGCGTCGGCCCGCGCTTCCCGCTGATCCTCACCACCGGGCGCATCCTGTCGCAATACAATGTCGGCGCGCAGACGCGGCGCACCGAGAACTCCACCTGGCACGAGGAAGACGTGCTCGAAATCCATCCGCACGACGCCGAGGACCGCGGCATCCGCGACGGCGACCGCGTGGCGATCATGAGCCGTTCGGGCGAAACCTCCCTGCACGCGCGCATTTCCGAGCGCATGCAGCCGGGCGTCGTCTATACGACCTTCCACCATCCCGGCTCGGGCGCGAACGTCGTGACCACTGAGAATTCCGACTGGGCGACCGGTTGCCCGGAATACAAGGTGACCGCTGTCGAAGTCCGCCCGACCAATCGCTGGTCGCAATGGCAGGAAGAGTACGAGGACTTCAAGGATATCGCGCTGCGCATCGGCGATCCCAAAGTAGCGGCCGAATAGCATGCACGACGACGGACTCGTACGCATGGCGAACCAGATCGCCGACTTCTTCCGCTTGAAGCCGGAGGAACAGGCCGTCGCCGGCGCCGCCGATCACATCAAGAAGTTCTGGGACCCGCGCATGAAGGTGAAGATGGCAGCCCATCTCGCCCATGGCGGCGATGGCCTCAATCCGCTCGCGCTGAAAGCCGCGACGCTCGCCTGCAAGCCTGCCACCGGACAATAATCCACGGACAAAAAGAAAGGGTGGTCCATCTGCCGTGAAACGGCTTCGGAACCACCCTGACTTCAAAGACTATTCTTACGTGCGCAGGGACTGATTGAACCAGTCGATCGTGCGCGTCCACGCCTGCTGGGCCGTGGCTCTGTTGTAGCGTTCCGGCGTGGCGTCATTGAAGAAGCCATGCACGGAATTCGGGTACATATGTCCTTCGTGTTTGACGTTGTTAGCCTTCAACGCCGCTTCCTGTGCGGGATAGGCGTCCACCAACGGCTTATCGAGCGCGCCGTGGTGGATGAGGATGGCCGCCTTGATCTTGGACGCGTCTTCGGCCCTGGCTTGGCCGCCGTAGAACGGAGCCGCCGCGCCCAATTCGTCGCCCAGGATGGTCGACAGAGTGTTGGACATGCCGCCGCCGAAGCAGAAGCCGGTCACGCCGATTTTGCCGTTACAGGCCGCATGGGCTTTCAGCCAGCGCGACACGTTGACGAAATCCCGGGTCCGTTTTGCCGGGTCGAGCTTGGCGAAGAGTTCGCCGCCCCTGTAGTCGTCGCCCGGATAGCCGCCGACCGAGGACAGCGCATCCGGCGCAAAGGCCACGAAGTTCTCCAACGCAAAACGCCGTGCGACGTCTTCCGTGTGCGGGTTCAGGCCGCGGTTCTCGTGGATGACGATGACGCCGGGCAGTTTCGCCGGGGTCTGAGTGCGGGAAATGGCGCTGAACGGCCGCACGAAATAGCCCTTCATATAGCCGTGGCCGTCCGGCGAGGGCACGGTCTCATAGGTCGCTATGATGCGCTCATCGTCCTTGCGAACCTGCTGACCCAAGGCGTAGTTGGGCATCAACGCTTCGACGATCGCCGAGGCGGTAAGGCCGGCGACGGCGTATTTCTGCACGCCATTGAGAAATTCGCGGCGAGGAATCTCGCCATGAATGAACCGCGTGTACAAGTCCACCGCTTCCGCGGGAATTTTCTTCTGAACGATCATCTGATTCATGGTTGGCTCCCTTTCGACACGGCCGACGATACCACCGCTTGCGCGATATCCGAAAGCCCGTAACGGGATTGGCGGGGTGCGGCGCACGGCGAATTTACCGGCCGGCGGAAGGGCGAGGACCTTCTTGACCCGGCCCCTGGGGCTGGTGCGATAGACGGGAATGCACAGGAAACGAGGTGATTTGTGGGCCCGGTTTGTGGTATCATTTTCGCCTCACGCGAAGGGGCCACGCGCCATGATCCGAACTGTCCTTGCTTCATTTGCCGCAGCTCTTGCGATGTCATCCGCCGCCTTGGCGCAGAGCTGCACGGGTGCGCCCGTCTCCGTTCAGGTGCTGGGCTCCGGCGGCCCCGGACACAACGCGGCACGCGCCTCGGCGAGCTATCTTCTATGGGTGGGCGGCCAGGCCAAGATGCTGGTCGATATCGGCGGCGGCACGAATTATCGCTACGCCCAATCTGGCGCGAAATTCCCCGACCTCTCGCTGATCGCCATCAGCCATCTTCATCCCGACCACACCTCCGATCTGCCGGCTCTGTTCTGGTCGGGGCGCCAGAGCCGCGGCGATACGCTTGCCATCGCCGGGCCGTCTGGAAACCAAACGGCGCCGGATTTTTCGGTGTTCCTGAATCGCCTGTTCGATCCGAAGGACGGCGCCTTCCAGGTTCTCGCTCCCATCATGACGGGGATGCAGGGCAATGAGCGCGTCGTGCGCCTCGATCCCAAGGTCGTCGATGTGACAAGGGCGGAACCGACGACGGTGTTCGACCAGGGCGGCATGGTCGTGACGGCGATCGGGATTCCGCATGGCCCGCTGCCGACATTGGCCTATCGCGTGCAAACGGGCGGCGTGTCGGTCGTGTTCAGTTCCGATCAGACCGGCACCAATCCCAAATTCGTGGAATTCGCCAAAAACGCGAACGCCCTCATCATGCATCTCGCGACCAACATGGAAGGAAGCCCGCTGCACGCGTCTCCTGCGGTGGTGGGCCGCGTCGCGCGCGACGCCGGCGTCGGCCATTTGATCCTCAGCCATATCGGCCAGTTCCCGCTCGACCCGGCCGTGGCCGAAGTGAAGGCCGCCTTTACGGGGCCGTTGACGGTCGGCGCCGATCTGCAATGTACGCCGGTGCGATGAATTCTCGCAGACTATGCATCCTTGCATCCTTGCTGCTGTGTTAGGCGTGCGCGTCTTCGCCGTCGAATTGGCTGCTCAGCAAATATGGCCAGGCCAGCAAAGTCTCGGCCTTCACCGTGTGCCGCGATTATGGCTGCTCCAAACGGATGCGTGTTTCGTTGACCGGCGATGAATGGAGCCGCGTGCGGGCGCTGTTTGCATCCGCGCCCGCAACGGCGCCCGAGGAACGCGAGACGGTGCGCCGGGCGGTCGCCTTGATCGAGACGCTGGTCGGTCCCAAGGCGGGCACCGCCAATGACCGGCCCGGAGCCGACATCGTCACGACGAACCGCGAAGGCCTGCTCGATTGCATCGACGAGGCATTCAATACCTCGACCTATTTGCGCTTCCTTGCCGCCGATCAATTGCTACGCTGGCACGATACGGGACCGTCGGCCCAACGCGGCTATATCTTCAATGGCTGGCCGCACAACACGGCGACCTTGATCGAGCGCGGATCGCGTAGCCCCTACACGGTCGATTCCTGGTTCCACGCCAATGGCGAATTGCCCGAGACGGTGCCGCTACAAAACTGGCTGGACGGGTGGAACCCGCCGCAAGCCTGACGCAGCCGTGAGTGAAGGGCCTTATGACGCGGCGCGAGGAGAATGTTATCGTGTCCGCCGTATCCTTGAGGGCCGGTCATGTGCCAATTTCTTGCATCGATAAAGCGCCGTCATGTTTTCTTCGCGGCCTGCGTGGCGGCGTTGACGGTGTTCGTCCACGGGCCCGCTCCGGCCGCCCAGCAGGCCGCCGGCATCACGGTCCCGCTGACCGGCGTGACCGTCACGGTGCTGCCATTCGGCAATGCGGACGGCGACGCGGCCCAGGATTACATCGCCGACGGCATGACCGACGAGATCAATCTGGCGCTCTCCCAGGTGTCGGGCCTGACGCCGATGGCGCGCATTTCGGCCTATCGCTTTAAAGGATCGCAGGAAGCACCCGTCACCATCGCCCGAAACCTCGGCGCCGCCAATGTCGTCACCGGCACGGCGCGCCGCGTCGGCAGCCGCATCCGCGTTGCGGCGAAGCTGACCCGGATCAGCGACGGCATGGATTTGTGGTCGGAGAATTATTACGCCGAATTTCCCGACGTCTTCGACATCCAGAACGATATCGCCCGCAATGTCGCGACCGCGCTGAAGCTGACGCCGGGCGAAAATCTGGTGCGCAACCGCACCAGCAACATGGACGTCTATGATTCCTATTTGCGCGCCCGCCCGCTGATCCGCGCCCGCAACCAGAAATCCTTCGCCGATGCGGCCGCCCTCTTGGAGCCCATCGTCGCGCGCGAGCCCAGCTTCGCGCCGGCCGCGGCGCTGCTGGCGTTCGATTATGACATCGCGCCGCTTTATAATCCGGCCCTGCGCAGCGGCCAGACCGCCGACGCGCGCAAATTCGTCGAATCCGTCGTGCCGAAGGCCGAAGCGCTCGCCAAACGCGCGACCGAGCTCGATCCCAAACGCCCCGATGCTTTCGTCGCGCTCGCCTACGCCAATATGGTGCAGGCAAAGATGCTGGCCGCCGACGCCGCCTTCCAGCAGGCGATCGCGCTCGATCCCAATCACCCCGACGGATTGCACGGCTACAGCCAATTGCTCGCCGCCTATGGACGCGTCGCCGAATCCATCGCCATCCGCAAGAAGATGCAGGCGCTCGAACCGACCTTCATCAATTACGTCGCGGACAATGCCGAGATCTACTGGCTCGGCGGCGAGAACCAAACGCCTATCGCGATGCTCGAACAATTCCGCCCCGGCCGTACGCTGGAGATGGCGCTGATCAAATCCTCGCTCGGGCGCTACAAGGAAGCGGCCGCCAATTTGCGCGAGATGGGCCAGGGCAATTATGTCCCCGGCGTCATCGATGCGGCGGCGCGGGCGCTGGAATCCGCGCCCGCCAAGCTGGAAAATCCGGAAAGCCTGCCACGCCTCGGCAATCTCGGCTGGGTGTTCCTCTATGTCGGCGCGCCGGAACGCACCTTCGAATATTACGAAAGCAATCTAGCGGCTGGCTATTTCCAGCCGATTTCGACCACATGGTTCTGGCATCCGTCCTGGGCGCCGGCGCGCAAGACGGAGCGCTTCAAGACCTATATGCGCAATATCGGCTTCGTCGATGTGTGGCGCGCCAAAGGTTGGCCCGCCCAATGCAAACCCGTGGGCGCGAACGACTTCACCTGCACCTAAATCGCGTTCACTCCGCCGGCTCGCTTTGGGGCGTCGTCCAACCCCGCATATAGCGCATCGGCCGCTTGATCTCGCGCAGCGCCAGCCGCGCGGCGCCAATGGCGAGCGGCATGGGATCCAGCAAATCCTCGCCGAAGGCGCGCACGGCATGAAAGCGCGGGATGGCGCCCAGCAATTCCCACCGGCTTTGCCTGCGCAGGATGTCCGCGGCATAGGCCTGAATCCATACCCAGCCGATGCCGTCGCGATAGTCGCTCGCAACGTTCGGAGAGCCGCCAGTAAAAGCCGCGTAGAGCGCGGTCGGAATATCCATCCCGATGGCGCGCGACAGCGCTTGTGGCGCGCACCGTCCGTTGTTCGATCTTTGTCAGGAACAGCGAATTGTCGCGGGCGTCGCGGCGAAACTCGACGGTGACAACGCCGGTATAGCCGGATCGCGTGATCAGCGCGCGCGCCGCTTCGACGGCTTCGTCGTCGTGGCAAGTTTCGCACCACAGCACGGAACCGAGCTCGTAGGGATGCACATAGCCGCTCTCGAGCCGGTAGCGCGCGAGCCTCAAACGCCGCACGCAATAGGTAAGGATGAAGTCGCCGTGCGGTCCCACGACCATAGAGACGCCGATCGAGCAATCCGTCGAGCCGGGCACGACTTGCTCGATCAGCGGATAATTGCCGGTGCGCCGCTTCAACTCGATGCAGGCGCTCAATATCTCGGCTTCGTTGCGCGCGGCTGGCTTGGTCTGGCGCACTGTCTTCTCATCGGCGGGTACGCTGAGCACCGAACGCGTCTTGAGGATGTAGTCGTTCTTGTCGAGCTCCAGCGCACAGACCGCTTGGCGCATCTCGGTTTCCGTTTCGGGAGCCCAGAAGAGCGGCACGCAAATCCCGACGGAGGCGGCCATCGCATAGGCGCTGGTACGATTCAAAAGCGACCAGACGACGTCCCACCCCGGCAGCGGGATGGTGAAATAGCGCGCCAGGCGCTCGCGGTTTTGAGAGACCAGCGCCAGATAGTCGTCGTTGGTCGGCAGAAGGAAGCCGCCATGCGCGCGGCCGAAGCGCTCGATATAAGCGAGCTGCTCGTCCGGATTGCGTCTGATGATTTGGAAGCTCTTCAACCGTCTCGAAAAACGGATCGAATTCGCCTCGGTGTGAACCGCATGCACGGGAATGCCGGCAGCGCCCAGCGAATGCAGCAGCGCCGTCTGCCTGGGATGGCCAACCCATCACCAATGCCGGAAGCAACCGTCCGTCTTGCATGCCGCCCTCGTCCGCCTCGAGCAACCCAGTATCCCTATATCATCCCACATCTATCCAAGTGCCCGCGGCCACGGCAATACTACGGCCATGAAAATTGCAGTCTTCGGGGCGGGTGCTATTGGCTCCTATCTCGGCGCGAGCCTGATCACGGCCGGCGCGGACGTGACGCTGATCGCGCGCGGGGCCCAGCTTCAGGCCATCAAGGACAAGGGCGTTACCGTCATCATGCCGGAAGGCACGATCAAGGTCCGCGCCCGCGCGACGGACAACGCATACGAAATCGGCGAGCAGGATTGCGTCTTCGTCACGCTGAAAGCCTATGGCTTTCCGGGCGCGGCGGAAGACATCGCTTCGCTGATGGGGCCCAACACCACGCTCGTCACCGCGATGAACGGCGTGCCCTATTGGTATTTCTACCGCCTCGATCCGCCCCCGCACGAGCGGCGCCTGAAGAGCCTCGATCCCGACGGCGTGCTGTGGCGCAACTTCGATCCGGCGCGTGCCATCGGCTGCGTCGTCTATTCCTGGGCCGAGGTCACAGAACCCGGCACCGTCGAGATGAGCACCAGCAATCGCTTCATCATGGGCGAGCCCGACGGCTCGACGAGCGACCGCATCGTTCGGCTTTCCGCGCTCATGGAAAAGGGTGGGCTCGATGCGCCGGTCTCGCCCGACGTTCGCGCGGACCTCTGGGGCAAATTGTGGGGAAATCTATCGATGAACCCGCTGTCCGCGCTGACGGGCGCGACCATCGACCGCCTCGCCTTCGAGCCGGGCCCGCGCGGCGTCGCCCGCGCCATGATGGAAGAGGCGCGCGGCGTTGCCGAGGCGCTCGGCGTGCGCTTTCCCATGGACGTCGAAAAACGCATCGACATTGCGGGCCGGGCGGGCGCGCGCAAGACCTCGATGCTTCAGGACCTGGAACGCGGCCGCCGCCTCGAAATCGACGCCCTTCTGGGTGCCGTGGTCGAGCTTTCCGAGATGACCGGCCACGCCATGCCGCTCTGCCGTGCCATTCTGGCGCTGGTGCGCGAAAAGGCCCATTCGGCGGGCCTTTAGCGCTGGACCGGGGCCGGTTCGGTCGAGTATCTAGGGGCCCGACATTGGGTTTGAAATCCGCAACGGAGGCTGGGTAATGGCTTACAAGATCATGATCATGGGCGCGTCCTACGGGTCGCTGCTGGCGTCCAAGCTGCTGTTCGGCGGACATTCGATCCACCTCATTTGCCTCCCCGCCGAGGCCGATCTGATCAATGCCGAGGGCTTCGAAGTGCGCCTGCCGGTGCGCGGCCGCAAAGACCCCGTCATCCTCAAGTCCAAGAACCTGCCCGGCAAGGTAACCGCCGGCCCCGCCTCGGGCGTGAACCCGGCCGATTACGATCTCGTCGGCCTCGCCATGCAGGAGCCGCAATACCGCTCGCCCGGCGTGCGCGAGTTGCTGGACGCGGTGGCGAAATCGCGTGTGCCCTGCATGTCGATCATGAACATGCCGCCGCTTCCTTACGTGCGGCGCATCAAGGGCCTGGACCATGATCTACTGAAGCCCGCCTATACCGACCCAACCGTGTGGGATTCGTTCGATCCCGCGACGCTGACGCTGAACAGCCCCGATCCGCAGGCGATCCGTCCGCCGGACGAGAAGATCAACGTGTTGCAGGTGACGCTGCCGACCAATTTCAAGGTCGCGCGTTTCGAGAGCGACAAATCCACCGCCATCCTGCGTCAGTTGGAGAAGGACGTGGAAGCGGCCCGCTTCGACACGCCCGAAGGCAAGATCGAATTGCCGGTCAAGCTGCGCGTGTATGACTCGATCTTCGTCCCGCTGGCCAAATGGGCGATGCTGTGCGCCGGCAATTACCGCACCGTGACGGCGGACGGCATGCGCACCGCCAAGGAAGCGGTCCACACCGATCTCGAAGCCTCGCGCTCGGTCTATAATTTCGTCAACGACCTGTGCGTGAAGATCGGCGCCGACCCGAACGACCTCGTGCCGTTCGAGAAATACGCGGCCGCCGCCGAAAGCCTGACACGTCCGGCCTCGGCAGCGCGTGCGCTCAACAATGGCGCGCCCAACATCGAACGCGCCGACAAGCTGGTGCAGCTGATCGCGCGGCAGAAGGGTTTGAGCCATCCGACGCTCGACGCGACCGTCGCGCTGGTGGATGCCCGCCTCGACGCCAACCGCAAGAAGGCGGCGGCTTAAGCAATTCGTTACTCATACATTCCGAAGGCCCGCATTCCTGTGCGGGCCTTCGCTATTTTGGTAAATGCGGGAGCGTATACCTTGGCGGAGCCCAACAATGAGCAAAGATCGGCTCTCTTGGATTGACGAAGATGCAATTGCAATCGCCCACCCTCTGATCTTCCACTACACCCATGCGGCATATTTGGATTCAATACTGAGGTCCGGCGGCCTTTATGCAACCGATTGTCGGTATACGAACGACCTGGGTGAACTCCAAGGACTTCGTAGCGATCTTGTTACAGCGATGGTTCAAGAAGTCGTCCCGATTCTCCAAGACGCTCGGCGTAGGGGAATCATAAAGGGACTGGATGACGACACGAATATGCAATTAATTGCACAACTTGATGCTGGCTAATTTTACCAATCTACCCTTGATACCAATCCCACCCCGCCCTGCATTACGTGCTTTGCGGCGCATACGAAGCAGCACCATCAACAGAATGGCTTGCTCACGCTTTGGCGGTTCTATGGACAGCAAGATGGCATTGCTCTCGGCTTCGATACTGCAAAGCTTTTCGAGATGACGTATGACATTCGGCGCTCTAAAGCGATTGATATGATCTATTTGGATCGCGTGCACTACGGGCTTGAGGATTCTACATTGCTAGCGCGGTTCTCTGACGCACCCGAAGTTGTCCAGATGTATGCGAACTTTCTTGTTGCGATTCTCAATAAGAATGCTGAATTCGATTTCCCACCGGACGCGCTAACTAAATTCTTCATTTTGACGTGTGAGTCCAAACATCCTGACTACGCAGACGAAGCCGAAATATGGCTCGTCGTGGCAGAAGCCACCGAGGGACGAGAGAATGGCCGCTCAAGAGCGCCGAAACCTGCGCCGGAGCGAGTCGTCATAAAATATTTAGATGCACTGACGACAGTCATGATCGGGCCAGCTAGAGACCAATTTGATTTAATCAAGCGTGTCCGTTCTGCCCTTAATGCTGCGGGCCTCGAACGTGTGAAGATCACCCGTTCGAAGACTCAGTATCGGGTTGCATAATCATCAAAACGACTATGGCAAGAAGACGCCGCCATTGACGTGGATGGTCTGGCCGGTGATGTAGCGGCCATTCGGACCCGCCAGAAAGCGCACCATCGCCGACACTTCTTCCGGCGTGCCGCGGCGGCCCAATGGCGTCGTGCGCGTCTTGTGATGCGCGGGCGCAGGGCGCGCGCGCGCGGTGGCGATCATTCCGGGTGAGACCAGATTGACCGTGACGCCTTTCTCGGCGAGCTCGACGGCGAGCGCCTTGGTCAGCCCGTCGAGGCCCGCTTTCGCCGCCACCACATGGGCGCGGTGCATCGCCCCCGTATAGGCGGTCAGCCCGCCGATATTTATGATGGTGCCCTTGGTCTTCTCCAGCGCCGACAACGCGGCTTGCGCCGCCAGGAACGGGCCTTCGAGAGAGACCGCCATCACGGCGCGCCAATCTTCCAGCGTGATCTCTGCGAGCGGCGCTTCGGGGCGGATGCCGGCATTGTTGACGAGAATGTCGATGCGGCCGAAATGGGTTAGCGTCTCGGCGACCATGCGCTTGACGTCGTCGGGCTTGGCGATGTCGGCCTGAACGGCGCGCGCCCGCCCGCCGCGCTCGGAGATTTCCGCCGCGACGCTGTCGAGCCCCGCCACGTCGGAACGCCCGACAAGCGCCACCGCAGCGCCACCATCGGCCAGATCGAGCGCGATGGAACGGCCGATATTGCGGGCCGCTCCCGTGACGATGGCGACGAGGCCGTCCAGTTCTTTCATTTAGCTTCGTCCTACGCTGAGATCGACTTTGCTGCCTTTGGATATTGCATCCAACGCGTCCGCAAGCGCCGACGCTTGCCTACGCTCCCAGCCGCCGAAGCGCGCATTGTCGAAATATTTCGTAATGATGTCGGCTTCGGAAAGCGGTTCGTGCGCGCCGCCCTTCATATGGGCTTTGCGGACCTCGCGAACCGAGCCGTCTTTCAGCGTCGCACGAATATGGCCGGTGTAGTTCTTGGGATATTCGTCTTTGGGATTGATGACGTAAGACACTTTCGCCGCCAATGCGCGCAATGCCGGATCGGCCACACGTTCGTCGGTGAATTGCTCGAAGCCGGCCTTGCCTTCGATGAAGCCCGCCGCGATGCAATAGGGCGTCGAGAATTTTCCCGCGTAGGCGTTGGGCGGCTTCTGCTTCAGCGCCAGCGGCTCCCACAGCCGGTGCACGGTGCCCTCGCCCACTTCGCACACCATCGAAACGATGTCGTCGGCCCGCACGCCCGACTTCGCCAACTCGATCGCGCAATCGATGAAGGGCTGGGTCATGGTTCCGCAGGCATAGGGCTTGAAGGCGACCGTTTCCAATACGAAGCGCGCGCCCAGCCCATCGAGCAGCGGCACGAAATCCGGCGTCTTCGAGGGCGCGAAGGCTTTGTAGAAACCGTGTTGGCCTTCGATGACCGTCGCGGGGCCGGTGAAGCCGCCTTCCGCCAGCAGCGCCGCGCGGATGCCCGATTGCGCCGCCTGTCCCGCGTGCAAGCGCTTGGTCGAGCTGCCGTCGGCGAGATATTCGATGATGCCGGACGCGAGGCTCCCGGCGATGCCGATGGCGTTGACGATTTTTTCGGGCGGCAAGGCAAGCGCCGCGGCGACACCGGCAGCCGCGGCCGGCGCACCGAAGATCGCGGTCGGATGAAAGCATGCCTTGTGCGTCGCCTGGGGCGCGACAAGGCTCATGCGGCACATCAACTCGACACCCGCCGCAACACCCTTGACGATCGCCTCGCCCGAAAGGCCGCGATGTTCGGCCGCCGCCCACACCGCCGGCACGATCACCGCGCCGGCATGGACGGGCCCGCCTTCGAACGTGTCGTCGTAATCCTCGCCATGTGCGGCGGTGCCGTTGATCAGCGCCGCATCATAGGGCGCGTAGCCGCCCGTATGACCAATCGCGGTGGCCTTGCCGGACGAGGCGACACTGCCGCGCGCCGCCGCGATGTAATCGAAGCCCCGCGCCGCCACGCACAATCCCGCTACGTCGATCATCAGTAGACGGATGGTCTCTCGCGCGCGCGGCGGCAATTTCCCCGCCTCGACTCCGTGCGCAAATTCCGCAAGCTGTCCCGCAATCGTCATGCCGACCATGCCGCCCGTGCCCGCATCGCGGCGCGCGCTTCGTTGACGAGGGCGCCCACGACAATCAACGCCGCAATGGCGAAGAAGGCGATGGCGATGGGATCCTCGAAGAATATCCCAAAATCGCCGCCGGACAGCACCAGGGAACGGCGATAATTGGATTCGATGAGCCCGCCCAGGATGACGCCGAGAACCGCCGGCAGGAACGGAAATCCGAAATAGCGCATAAAATAGCCGAGCAGGCCGGCGGTCATGACGATGCCGACATCGAAGCTCGACTGGTGCACCGTGTAGGTGCCCGACACGATCAGCGCGTAGATGAACGCGGCGAGATAGGGCCGCGGCCGGTTCACCAGCCAGATGCAGACGGGCAAAATCAGGGTGCCGATGACGATCTGCGAAATGTCGGCGATGAAGGAACCGATATAAATTCCGGTCACCACATCCGAATTGGTCTCGAAAAGGCGCGGCCCCGGCAACAGGCCGTGGATCAAAAGGCCGCCCAACAACACGGCGGCGGAATTGGACCCCGGTATGCCGAAGCTCAGCAGCGGAATCAACGCCGTGCTCGCCACCGCGTTGTTCGCGGCCTCCGGCGCGGCGACGCCTTCTTCCGAGCCCTTGCCGAATTTCTCGGGCTCCTTGGACCAGCGCCGCGCCTCATTATAGGCGATGAAGGCGGCGACCGATCCGCCTGCGCCCGGCATCAAACCTTCCAGCGAGCCCACGGTGCAGCCGATGCCTTGCGCGCGCGAAATCTTCTTCATCATCGGCCAGCGCGGCAGCCGCACGCGGATCGAAGCGCCCGGCTTGATGCTGGCGCTGGGCACGCCGGTGCGAGTCATCAATTCCGTCACCGCGAAGAGTCCGACCATCACGAACAGCGGCGTGATGCCTTCAAGAAGATCGGGCGAGCCGAAGGTGAAGCGGCTCACCCCGGAAATCGGATCGGTGCCGATGGTGGCAATCATCAGCCCGAGAACGGCGGCCGTCGCGCCTTTGAGCAGCGACTTGCCGGACAGGGACGCGATGACGGAAAGCCCGAGAATGCCGAGGCCGAAATAGGTGGTGGGACGGAACAGCAGCGCGAGGCGCGCCAAAGGCTCGGTGAACATCACCAGCATGGCGAGGCCACAGAGACCGCCCAAAACGCCGGACCACAAAGAAATACCGAGCGCTTCGTTGGCGCGCCCCTGGCGGTTCATCTCGTAGCCATCGATCACCGTTGCCGCGGCGGAATTGGTGCCGGGCGTGCGGATCAGGATCGCCGGAATCGAGCCGCCATACTCGGCGCCGATATAACAGCAGGCGAGCATCACGATCGCCGGCATCGGCGGCAGCGTGTAGGTGAAGGGCAGCAGCAGCGCCATCACGATGGAGGCCGAAAGGCCCGGCAGCGAGCTTCCCAATATGCCCCACACAAGCCCTGCGATGGAGGCCGCGAAGATGGTCAGAAAGTAGATAATATCCATGGCTTTCGCGTTCGTCCCTAGAACAGAAGTCCTTCGGGCTGGCGAACGCCGAGCACGATGTCGAACAGCAGATAGAAGAACGCGGCCCCGCCGGCCGCGACCACGAACACGCGCCAGGACGGCCGCATGCCTTCGTAGAAGATGACCGCGAGCAACAGCATGAACAAAGCCGGCGCGTAGCCGACGATCGTGGAAGCCATGATGTAGAACGCGCCAAGCGCGAGCATGCCGATCGCGCGCGGCCAGGGGGCTTCGGCGTCCTCATTGTCGTTGGCCGCCGGCTTCGCCTTGGGCGCCAGCAGAAGCGCCCGCGCGCCCAAAGCCAGCGCCAGCACGACAAGCAGAACGGTCAGTACCGTGGGAAGGCCGCGCGGGCCCACCTCGTCTTCGAGCGTGCTCGTGGGAATGTCCAGCGACGCCAGATAATAGGCCGCGGCGATTCCCAAGAGGCCGACGCTGGCGAAGAGATCCTTGCGCATTATTTGATGACGCCGCTCGCCTTCAGGAGGCTCGACGTATCGGCCGCGAATTTCTCGACGAAGGCGCCATATTTGTCGTGCGGTATGTGGTTGGCCATCAGGCTCACCGCGAGGTAGCGCTGCTTATATTCGGGATCGTTGAGAATCTTCAGGGCCGCGTCGTCCCAGATCTTCAAAATCTCCGGGGGCAATCCCTTCGGTCCGGCGATACCGCGGAATTTCTCCATCACCACGTTGTAGCCGAGCTCTTTGACGGTCGGCACATTCGGATGTCCCGGAATGCGCTGCGAATTGAAGACGGCGAGCAGCCGAACCTTGCCGGCTTCAAGCTGGGCGCGGATTTCCTCGATCTCGCCGACGCCCATGTCGAGCGTACCGTTCAGCACATTGATCATCAGATCGCCACCGCCATCATGGCTGACGACCGCCGCGTTCACCTTGGCCGCGATGCGCAATTGCTCGGCTGCCTGGCGTTCCAGCGAAGCCGGGTTCGCGGCGCCCCAGCGGCCGCGCGAAGCCCGCGCCCGGTCGATAAGATCCTTCAAGGTTTTGTAAGGACCGTCGGTGCGCGTGTAGATGACTTCGGAATCGGTGAAGAAATTCACCACCGGCTGAAGATCGCGATAGGTCTTGGCGGGCTTGCTGAGCAGCGAGGTCAAAATATAGGTCGGCGTCGCGGCATACATCATGCTGCCGTCGGGCCGTGCGCCCGCGACGCGCGACAGCGCCTTGGCGCCCGAACCGCCTTCGTCGTTTTCGACGATGAAGGTCGTCTTGATGTATTTCTGTAAATAGCGGACGAGCTCGCGCAGGAAGACGTCGCTGCCCGCGCCGGGGCTCGAATGGGTGACGAGGGTCACGACCCTATGGGGATAGGGGACGGGGACGTTGGCGGGCGGGGGCGCTGCGGCTGCGGCTACGGCAGGCCCCGCGGCCAGCGCGGTAAGGGCCAGCGCCGACAGGAAATTTCGCAATTTTCTCATGGTTATCGCCCGCCGTTCCTGCCCTATATGCCCGTCAAACTAACGCCCGGTCAATTCCGCAACCAGGTCATTGCGCCCGTAAATCTTGATCAGCGCCTCGGTCATGGCGGCGGTCGAGACCGAGACCGTCCGGTTGAGCACCGCATCGAAGAAGAAATCGCCGCCCAGCGAATGGATATTGCCGTCGAAGACGGCGCCGATCATATCGCCCTTGGCGTTGATCAGCGGCGAGCCGGAATTGCCCCCGATGATGTCGTTGTCGGACGACATATTGTACACGGTCGCGAGATCGAGCTTCCCCTTGCCGTCAATCCAGCGCTGGTCGAGCGCATAGGGGAATTGGCCGGTGGCGCGCTCATAGAGCCCGGCGAAATTGGTGAATGAAGGTACGGCACGACCACGATAATTCCAGCCCGTGATTTTGCCGTAAGTGAGCCGCAGCGAGAACGTCGCATCGGGATAGACGCTGGTGCCGTAAGCGGCGAAACGCGCTTTCGCGATGCGCTCATAGGCGGCGGCCGACGGGCCCGAGACGCGCTCCTCATAGGTCTTGCGCAGGGCGCGTCCCGCCGCGTCGAACTTCCGCACGAAGCGGATCATCGGATCGTCAGAGGCGGCGATGGCTTGCATGCCGCCATCCCATAGACGGCGGCGCAGATCGGGATCGGCGAGCTTCGATTGGATAAGCGCGCGGGCGAGCGTCTCGGGCGAATCCTTGCCCAGTACGAGCGCGGTCTCGGGCGCGTCCGCCGTCAGCTCCTCGCGCAATTTGGTCAGCCAGAATTCGAGGCGCAGCTGTTCGAGGTCGGGATAGACCGGCTGGCGGTCGAGCAATTGGCGCTGTACCAGCGGCAGGCGGGCATCGCCATATTCGCGCAGGCGCTCGCCATTGGGCATGCCGCGTTCTTCGGCGGCGCGCACCAGCGTCTTCGCATAGCCATAAAGGCGCGAGCCGTAGCCATCGCGCGCTTCGATGAAATAATAGGGTTTGTACATCGCCACGCGCTCGATTTGCGCTTTGGCGATGTCGGCCCAGGGATCGCCGATTGTCGTGCGCAAATTGGCATCGGCCGCGACCTTCGCCTTCAACTCGGCATCGGCTTTGCGTTTTGTCTCGATCAGCGAAGGTTGCAGCAGCGCGTCCTGCTGGCCGCGCAGCGATTTCAATCCGTTCTCGAGGCCGAACAGTGCGCTATTGCCGATGCGCGCCTGTTCCGTACCTTCCTGGGCATAGCGCGTGATGCGTCCGCGAAGCTCGGAATTCAGCACCAGGCTCAATGGATTGACGACATCGCGCAAAGTCACGAGCTCGTCCGCGATCATCTGCCGATCGGTGCCGCCGGGATTGCCGGCGACGAAGACGGGTTCACCATCCTTGGGCGCGGCCGCGTTCCAGGTCAAATGCTCCGGCGTTTTTACAACGGTGCCGTTGTCGTAAAGGCGCAGGAAAGAGAAATCGAGGTCGTAGCGCGGGAAGTTGAAATTGTCGGGATCGCCACCGAAGAAGGCCGCCGCGAATTCCGGCGCGAAGACCAGCCGCACATCGGCATAGCGGCGATAGGTGTGAAGCTTGTATTGGCCGCCATCATAGAGCGTGACGATTTGGCAGCGATGGGTGCGTTCCTTGCCCGAGCAGCTTTGCTTTTCGAGATTGGCGATGGCCGCGTCGCGGGCGCGGGTGAAATCTTGGCCGGCGCGCGCGGCGGTGGCCTCGTTGATCGTGCCCGTCACGTCGCCGATGGTTTCGAGGATTTCGGCTTGCGTGCCGGGGCATTGCTTCTCGTCCCCACGGCGGGCCGCGGAAAATCCCGCCTTGATGTAGTCGTTTTGCGGCGTGGAAAGGGCCTGCACGCAGCCCGACACGCAATGATGGTTGGTGAGCACGAGTCCGTCGGGCGACACCACCGAGGCCGAGCAGCCGCCCGCGAGCCGCACCGCCGACGCCCGCACGTGGTCGAGCCATTTCTGGTCGACGGCGACGCCGTATTTCTGCTGCACAACAGGTGCGGGGAAATTGTCGAACGTCCACATGCCTTCGTCGGCGAAGGCGGTGGCGGAGATGCAGAGAAAAAGACCGGCCAAAAGGGATTTGCGCATCGTGGCTCGTTTCATTTCGCGGGGACGGGTTCGCGCGCGCGGGTGATGGCGTCGCGATTCTTATGTTTGGTGAAGACCTCGATCAGCTCTTCGGCGATGGGCGAGAAATTCGACATCTGGCGGCGGAGCTGGCTGACGAAGCCGTCGGAATACATGTCCTTGCCCTTCTCGCGCGGCAGGTCGATGACACGGTTCAGGCGCGCATCGCGAACGATGCCGACGGGGTCTTCGCCGCGCTCGACCTTCTCGATCTCGCGTTTCAGCAATTTGCGATACATCACGAGACCGCGGTCGGAAGCGCCGAGCTTTTCCTTGGTGCGGTCGGCGATTGTACCCTGAGTGGTCCAGGCCATGATGTCCTGCGCGTGGATGTAATCGAGCAGGAATTCGCCGTTGGAATCCTTCACCGGCGGCTCGTAGACAGGCACGCGGGTCAAAAGATGCGCCGGCACGTCGGCATCGTCGGGCGGAATGTAGGCGTGATACCAGAAATGCATCGTGTTCGTGTCGTCCATCGGCACGCGGATCTGAAAGATCTGCTGCTTCCACAAGCCGCCATTGCTGCCGCCCGACAGCGTGTTGGGGAAAAGAAGCGGATGGCCGACGCGCCAATCATCGGAATCCTCCGATTGGTTCTCCATCAGGCGGCGCTTGATGATGCCGAAGGGAAATTCGTCGAAGGCGATTTTCGCGTGGTGTTTGGAGATCGCCACTTTGCGCCCCTCGCCCTCATGGCGGAATTCGTAGAGCGCGCCGTGCAGCCATTCGGTGTGCACCGGATCGACCGAGTTCTCCATGATCTGGAGCCAATTGCACGGGATCACGCGTTTGCCGAGATGGCGGATGGCGCGCTCCGCGACATAGCCGTCGAAGCGCGGCAGCAGCGGCGCCGGTTCCGGCCCGAGATAGGCGAAGAGAAGCCCGCCCAGTTCCTGCACCGGATATGCGGTCGCGACCTTAGCGCCGCGCAGCGCATGGGATTCGCTTTCGTTCGGTTGTTCGAGACAGCGCCCGCCCGCATCGAAGCACCAGCCATGATAGGCGCAGCGTATGCCGTCTTGCGTCGGGATTCCGTAGGCGAGCGACGCGCCGCGATGGGGACAGGATTCACCGATCAGCCCGAAGGCCCCGGCGCGGGTTTTGAAAAGCACGAGGTCTTCGCCGAGCATGCGGACGCGTAAGGTCCAGCGCTCGGCCATTTCCGATAGGCCCGCCACCGGCTGCCAATAGCAGCGTAATAGATTGCCCATGCGCGTGCCGGGGCCGACCCGTGTCAGGAGCTCGTTTTCTTCGGCAGTCAGCATGGTTTTTCCGGTTTGCCCGCGCGTTGCCGCTATTATGTCAGCCGGGCCTGTTCCGGTCCAATGGGGAGGCGGGTTTGGTGTTGCGCATCGGCATTGCGGGGTTGGGCGCGGCATCCCGGCTGGTGCTGCCTTTCATGGGCAAGGTCGAAGGCGTGCGGCTTGTGGGCGCCGCCGATGTGCGGGAAGAGGCGCGCGCCGCCTTCGCGCGGGATTACGGATTGTCCACATTCGCGAGCGTGGAAGCGATGTGCGGCTCGCCCGATGTGGACACCGTCTGGATCGAGACACCGAACCATCTACATTGCGAGCATGCCCTGACGACGGCCGCGCATAACAAGCATGTGATCGTGGCGAAGCCCTTGGCGGCGAACCTCGATGAGTGCGAACGCATGATCGCTGCGTGCCGGAAAGCCGGCGTCAGATTGCTGCTGGGGCATTCCAAGATTTTCGATTCGCCGGTGAAGGCGATGGGGGAAATCGCGCGTGGCGGGCGGTTGGGCCGCGTCATCCAGATTGACTCCTGGTGGTACAATGATTGGCTGCGGCGGCCGCGTTTGGCAGAAGAACTCGACGCGGCGCGCGGCGCAGGGTTCGTGCTTCGCCAGGCGCCGCATCTCGTCGATATCGTGTGTCACATCATGGGCGAACGCGCGATCTCTGTGCGGGCGCTGACCGGGCGGTGGGATACGAACGTTCCGACCGACGGCAACTGCGCCGCCCTGATCCGTTTCGAGAGCGGCGCCTTCGCGAATATCAGCTTGAACGGCTATGGCTATTTCGGCACCAGCGAGCTGGCCTGGAACATCGGCATTTTCGGCGAGACGCGGGGGAGCGGAAAACCGGCGCCGCGACGCGCGCCTTTAGAGCCAGATGGGAAATATGCGGAACCGCCGCGCGAGCGTAATTTGGGCGATGCGATGCCGTTCGTCGGGCTGACGCTGGTCAGTTGCGAGCGTGGGGCGATGCGCCAATCGCCGGAGGGCATTTATCTCTATACGGATGATGGCCGCGAAGAAATTACGGTTCCGCCCAATCCGGGGCGCACGGCCGAGTTGATCGAGCTGCGCGATGCGCTGGCGGAAAAGCGCGACGTCTTCCCAAACGGTGAATGGGGCAAGGCCAATCTGGAAATCTGTCTGGCGATGCTACAATCGGCGCGAGAGAATCGTGAGGTAATTTTGTAAGTCTAAATCTAAATACCGGCTTCTGATTCACAAGCAGGTAAAATCATAGTAGCTGTCAATGTGTGTAATTATTCCTCGATTATCCGCTGACCACAATACACCAACTCCACTTCCGCAAGGGATGAAGCCCCAGCCATAGCTCAAATGTCTTTTTGGATTCCAATTCGGATCCCAAGAAGGACATTGGATAACGACGACACCGATGGGTGCCTGCTCCCCACGCGAAAGGCATCTCGTTATCGATGCCGGAAGTCCGTGAAAGCCCTGATCTTCCAACACCATTCGAAGTACGGCTTCACCCGTTCCGACCGGAAAGCGCTTCTGCAAGACCTGCACGAACTCACGAGTCGCTTCGCTACAATTTCTCGGATTAAAACATCGAATGGTGCCAACGATCCGGGGAGCACCCAGAGATGCAAATGCAAACATCCCGATCCCGGAAAATGTCAGAAATAGGATCATTACTGCCGTTACGAATACGGAAACTATTCCCCATATTACTGCGCGCTTCATGAAGTTATTCCCCCGTCAGCCGGCAATAGAAGCGCCATTCGGCGGTGACGGATTCACTGGGTTCGCCGGGCGCGCTCCCACGCGCGCCCAATCGCTTCATCGCGGGCATCAACGCCTCACGATCGCTTTGCGAAATCGACCGGGGTTCGCCTAAAGCGCGCGCCTGATAGTTCATCGTCGCAAGCTCGTTCAATCCCAGCGCAACGACGCTTGCCTCTTCGATGGAGTCCGCCGCCGTGGTGATGCCGTGACCGCGCATCAAACAGGCGCGCTTGGCCCCGATGGTCGCGGCGAGTTCGCGGCCCAATTCCGGCGTATTGATCAGCACGCTCGATTCGAAAGTGGGTGGTTCTTCCAGTGCGATGCCGAGCCCGTGCGGGTCATAAGCGCCATAGATCGGCAATAGCGGTACACCCGTCACCGTGAACAGCACGATGGTCGGCGGATGCAGATGCAGCACCGCATTCACGTCGGGACGGGCGCGGAAGATTTCGGTGTGGATGTAGATCTCGCTCGGCGTGCGCAGACCCTTGGGCATGCCGGCGACGGGCTGCCCGGATAGATCGATCTCGACGATCTCGTCTTCGGTCGTATAGCGCACGCCGTTTTCGGCCGGCCCGCGCGCCCGCACGAAGATGCGGTCGGTGCCGGGAATGCGCGCGCTGATATGGCCGCGCAGCGCGCGCGTCAGCTCCATCTTGCCGAGCACACGACAGGCCCTGGCGATGCGCGTCTTGAGATCGTCTTCGACTTTCATCAGCGCCCGCGCGCGATGAAAATATCGCGATAGAGCCGCACCCATCTGGCGTTCTCGTCGAGATATTTCGGAACGTCCATGAGGGTGAGCTTCACCGGCAGGCGCTGCACTTTCAAATTCGACGGCACCACATTATGGGCGGCGAGAATCTTCTGCCCCTCTTCGGACAGAAGGAAATCCATGAACAGCACGGCCGCATGGGGATGGGCCGCGCGGGCAAAGGCGGCGACCGCCGTCGGCATCGCGATGGTGGGCGCGGCGAACACCGTGTCGATCGGCGCGCCCGCCTTCTTCAACTGGCTTACCTCATCGACATAGGCGGTGATGGCGACCGGCACTTCGCCCGAGACCACGAGATTGGCCATCAGCGAATGGCCCTTGCGGACCGAGATGCCGTTCTTCGCCACGATGTCGCGAAACAGCGCCGTGGTTTTCTGCTCGCCCAGAGCGCCCGCCATCGCCATCAGCCAATTGTTGTCGTCGGCTTCGATGGCGAGCCGTCCCTTCCATTTGGGATCGGCGAGATCTTCGTAAGTCTTGGGCGCGTCGGCGGCGCGCACGAGATTGGTGTTGTAGGCGATGGTGAAAACCGAAAGTCGTGAGACGATCCAGGGCCGCCCCGGCGCCACCGCTTCCGGCATCAATTCGGCGGTGACCGGCAGCGTCACCGCTTGCAGCAGCTTCTCGCGGTTAGCCGCTTCAATGTCGGGGCCCGCCGTCTCCATCACATCGGCGGCGAAACGCCCGCCGCGCGCTTCGGTCAACACGCGCTGCAAGATCTGCTCGGAAGCGCTGCGCCAGAGATCGACCTTGACGCCATATTTGCGCGTGAAGGCGGCGCCGACCGCGCCCATCACTTCGAGAGGCGCCGAGGAATAAAGCGTCAGCGTGCCTTCCTTCTTCGCCCCCGCGATAAGGCGCGCGGTGCGATCGGGGCCGGCAAAACGGCCGACATCGGCGGTGGTTTGAGCGAGCGCGGGCGTAACGAACAGAAAAACGAGCGCGGCAATAGCGGCAATTTTCCTTCCCCCCTTGTGGGGGAAGGTGGTCCGAAGGACCGGAAGGGGGGACTGAGCAAATCTTTCCCCCCTTTCGTCGCTTCGCGACACTTTCCTCCACAAGGGGGGAAAGAAAGAAGAACCCCGGTTTTGTTTCTTCATCTCGCCCATCATCCTATCACGCCGCTTTGGGCGGAAGGGTCGCCAACTCTTTCTGATAGACCTCGTCCATGCGGGGCTCTAGCCCGTGCTTGGCCATCGCATCGGCGAACATCGCGCGCACCTCGGGCGACTCGTCGGCGTAATCGATCTGGTTGCCACCGAGCCGGCGCGAAATCCACGACAGCGGCACGCCTTGCGCGTTGCGCGGGGAGAAATGCTTGAAGGCGAGATAGCGCGCCTGTTTCGCCCCGCCGTTGAAATGCTGATGGAACCAGCGGTTCGGCGGCACGATCAGCGTGCCGACCTGCCAATCATAACGTGTCGGCGCCTCGCCTTCCGGCCACATTAGCGAATAGCCCTCGCCCGAGAGCACGATGACATGGGCGCCCGGCCCGTGCGCGTGGCCCTTTTTATATGTGCCGACCGCGAACTGCGAGATGTGGCTCGGGATCGAGCCCTTGGCCATGTTGAAGCGGATATGGCCGCCGCCGGCGCCGCGCTCCTTGGCTTCCTGAAGCGGCAAATTCACCGCGTCGGGAATGAAATTGGTCTCCAGCAAGAAACCCTTCTGCTCACCCTTGGCGGTGAAATAATCGGGCTCGCCGGCGAAGCGGTTCTTGAAGTCGTAGTCCATGGCAAAGACGAAGTTCGGATCGTCATAGAGGTTCATCACCGCCGGCCCGTTGGTGACGGCGACATAGCGCGCAGGCGCCGTTCCCGAACCGTTGAAATGCTGATGCCAGCAATTGAGCGGAATGGCGAACATGGCGCCCGCCTTCCATTCGAAGGTGATGCGCTTGCCCTCGCCGTTCCACACCGCGGTCGAGCCGCGCCCTTCCAGCACCAGCACCATCTCCTCGAAAAGCTGGCGCTGGGGGACAAGCGATTTGCCCGCCGGTATCTCGCAGACATAGCAATCGTTCGAGGTACGGGAGGCCTCGTGATTGATATAGACGCCGCGCCCTTCGCGCCGCGCCCAGGGCTTCAGCTCCACATGGCGCAAATTCGGGATGTAATGGGCGGGGATGATGTCCAGCCCCTCCGCGGTCACCCAGCTTACATAGGGGGTGTTTTTGTCCTTCTCGGTCGAGAACTTGTTCGCCAGCTCGTCCGAGACTTTTACGTCATTGGCCATAAATTGCTCCGAACGGCCCAGGATGCGGCAGATTCCACGGGAAGATGGGGGTTTTGCAAGGAATATCGCATCCGTGTGAGTGGCGCCATGGCGCGGCGCTCCCTATATTTTGGCGTCGGAAGGACAAACCATGCACACCCGCAAATTCTTCGCCTCCAAATTCGTCGCCGTCACGGCCCTCGGCCTGTTCTCGAGCGGCATCGCCATCGCCGCCGATCCGGCGGCGGTCGGCTGGCCGCAGGCGACGAGCGACATCCCGGCCGATCCGGCCGTCAAGTTCGGCAGACTGCCGAACGGGATGCGCTATGCCATCCTGAAAAACGAGACGCCCAAGGGCTCGGTCTCGCTCAGGCTTCGCATCGACGCGGGCTCGCTTCAGGAGAGCGACGCGCAGCAGGGCCTCGCGCATTTCGTCGAGCACATGGCCTTCCGCGGCTCCGCCAGCATGCCCGATGGCGACGTCTTCAAGGTGTTGGAGCGCCTCGGCTTGCGCACCGGCGCGGACTCCAATGCCAGCACCGGGCAGACGCAAACCATCTATCAATTCGACCTGCCGAAGAACGATGAAGAAACCCTCGACGCCGGTTTCTCGCTGACGCGCGACATCGCCAGCGATATCGCCTTCCGCCCCGATGACTTCCAGGCCGAACGCGGGCCGGTGCTATCGGAGGAACGTCTGCGCGATGGTCCGAGCTCGCGCGCCTTCGAGGTGCAGACGAAATTCCTCCTGCGCGGACAATTGGCCGCCGAGCGCTTTCCCATCGGCAAGGTCGAAATCATCCGCGGCGCACCGGTGACGGTCGCCACCGATTATTATCGTTCCTATTATCGCCCGGAGCGCGCGACGCTTGTCGTCGTCGGCGACATCGATCCTGCTTCCATAGAAGCGAAGATCAAGGCACGCTTCTCGAGCTGGAACGTGCAAGGCCCGGCCCGGCCCGATCCTGATTTCGGCATGCCGCAAAGGCGCGGCGCCGAAGCCCTGGTGTTCGCCGAAGCCGGCGCGCCGCAAAACGTTTCGGTCTCCTGGGTGACGCCTTACGACGACTCGCCCGACACGATCGAGCGCCGTTCGCGCAACCGGATCGAGGCCCTCGGCTTCTCCATTATGAACGAGAGAATGGCGCGCGTTGCCGACGAGACGAACGCGCCGTTTCTGTCCGCGGGCGCGGGACGCGGCAACACCGCGCGCTCGGCGCGGATCACCGCGATGCGCGTGAACTATCGCGCCGGCGAATGGCGCCGCGCGCTGATCGAAGCCGACAAGATCCGCCGCCAGGTGCTAGCCCAGGGCGTGACGCAAGACGAGGTGGATCGCGAGGTCGCCGCCTCGCTGGCGTCGGCCGAAGCGAGCGTTGCCGCATCCTCGACGCGCACGTCGCGCAACCTTGCCAGCGGCATCGTCGGAGCCATCGACCGCAATGGCGTGTTCTCGAGTCCGGCGGAGGGACGCGCGCTCGTCGAAGCGGGCCTAAAAGGGCTCATCGCCGAGCGCGTCAACGCGGCGTTGCGAGAAGCGTTCACCGGCAACGGCCCGCTGCTGTTCCTGTCTTCCGTGACGCCCATCGACGGCGGCGAGAAGACGCTGACCGAGGCGTTCCAGGAAGCCGAAAGCGCGGTTATCGCCGATGCGGTCGCGACACCGCTGACCGCGTGGCCCTACACGAATTTCGGGACGCCTGGCACGGTGGTGGAATCGCGCGTCAACGACGAGTTCGGCGCGACCTTCATCCGCTTCGCCAATGGCGTACGGCTGACGGTGAAGCCGACAAAATTCCGGGCCGATCAGGTTCTGGTCAATGTGCGATTCGCGGGCGGACGGCTGACGCTGCCGAAAGACCGCCCGATGATCGCGATGGGCGCCTATGTCTCGGGCGGCGTCGCGGCGATGAGCTCGCTCGATATGGGCCGTACTTTGGCGACAAAGATGTATGGCGTCGGCTTCGGCATGGGCGATGACGGGTTCTCGCTTTCGGGCACCACGCGTCCCGTCGATCTCGACAACCAGATGCAGGTGCTGGCCGCTTATGTGACAGCGCCGGGCTGGCGGCCCGAGCCCTATCAGCAGGATCTCAGCGCCATCAGCGATGGGCTGAAGCGTCTCGAAACCAACCCGATGGCGCTGTTCCGCACCAAGCTCAACGGTCTGTTGCATGCCGGCGATGCGCGCTGGGCGTCCGCGACGCAAGAAGACGTCGAACGGGCTAGGCTCGACGATCTGAAAGCGGTGATCACGCCGGCGCTGGCCAACGGCCCCATCGAAGTGACGATGGTCGGCGACATCTCCGTGGACGCGGCAACCAAGGCGGTCGCGGCCACCTTCGGCGCGCTGCCCCAACGCAGCGACACCGTGCCCGCCGCCGCCGCGCCCGGCGATGTCCGCTTTCCCGCGGCCACGACCGAGCCTGTCGTGCTCACCCATCGCGGCCGCGCCGACCAAGGCGTCTCGTTCATCGCCTGGCCGACGACGGATGTGTTCGCGGACCCCGCGGAATCACCCGCGCGGCGATTGCTGTCCGACATTTTGCGCTCGCGTCTGATGGACCGGTTGCGGGTGCAAGACGGCGCGACTTATTCGCCTTCGGTGACGGCGAGCGCCTCGATGACTTTCCCAGGCTATGGCTACATGGCCGCCTTCGCCGAGCTTCCTCCGGACAAGACCAAGCTGTTCTATGACACGGTCGCGGAGGTCGCGGCGGACTTGCGCAACAACGGCCCCACGGCCGACGAGATCGAGCGGGCGCGCAAGCCCAATATCGAAGGGTTGATCGTAGCGATGGAGACCAATGCCTATTGGGTCGAGGGACTGACGGGAACCCAGACGGACGCGCGCCGCCTGCAATTGCTGCGCGATGCGATGCCCGGTCTGGCGCGCACCAATGAAGCCGACGTCCAGCGCGTAGCGCGAAAATATCTCACCGAGGAAAAGGCCTGGAAATTATTGGTTCGCCCACAATAGCGAGCAAATTCAAAGCGTTAATGACACGTTAATGGGAGCGAGTCTCGTTTCCGTACGTTCGGTTCGCATGGCCACCTCGATCACCGTGCGCGTCTCGAATCTCCGCAAGCTTGCGCTGGAAATGCGCAAACACGCGTCCGAGACCGAATTGCCGGTCTATGTCGAATTGATGCTGCGCACCGCGCGTCAACTGGAACAGGAAGCCGTGAAGCTGGAGCTGCACGGCCCCTATGGGCCGCTGGAGCGCGCTCCCAATATCCGCTACGTCCCTTCCGAGCATTGAACTTAAATTGTCGGGCGTGCCAGGAGATCGACGACCTCGGCATCGCTTGTCTGCGTGAAGTCGCGATAATGCGCGCCCACCGCATAGAACGGTTCGGGCGTGTTCAGGCAGACGGTTTCATCGGCGAGACGCGACAATTCTTCAAGGCTGTCGGCGGGCGCCACCGGCACGGCCAGCACAAGGCGCTTTGGATTGGACTGGCGCAGCGCCGAAAGCACCGCTTTCATCGTGCCGCCGGTGGCGATGCCGTCATCGACCACGATCGCGGTGCGGCCCTCGACGAGAAGCGGCGCGCGGCCGTGACGATAGACCTGGCGGCGGCGTTCGACTTCGACAAGCTGGCGTTCGGACTCGGCATCGATATAACGCTGGCTCGGCCGCAGCAGCGCAACCACGTCTTCATTGAGCACGAGTAGAGGATTGGCGCCGTCAACGACCGCGCCAAGACCAAGCTCCGGTTGGCCCGGCGCGCCGACTTTGCGCACCAGCACGACATCGAGCGGCGCTTTGAGCGCTTTGGCGACCTCGAACGCGACCGGGACGCCGCCGCGCGGCAGTGCCAGCACGATAGGCTTCTCCGCTTTCAGGTGCATCAACGCTTCGGCCAATTGGCGTCCGGCTTCTTTGCGGTCGGCAAAGGGCGAAGCGGGCGCGCGGGCGCGGGGCCGGGGCGCGAGGGAACGCAGAAACCAATCGCATGCGCGCCGCGTCACCTGCTCGATCGTTCCGGGCTCCTCGAAGAGCTGACCCGCGCCCGGCACGATGACGATGTCCTTTTCGCAGCGTAAATGATCGAAGGTGGCCTGGTTGAGCGCGATCACCGGCGCATCGTCGCCGCCGACGATCAGAAGCGTCGGCACCGTGACATGCGCCAGGGCGTCGCGCGCCGCAAGATCGGGACGCCCTCCGCGCGAAACGACGGCGCCGATATCGTTGCCAAGCTCCGCCGCGGCAACCAGGGCGGCGCTCGCTCCGGTGCTGGCGCCGAAATAACCGATGCGCAAATTGCGAAGCTCGGGTTGCGTTTGCGCCCATTCCGTCGCCTCCACCAGGCGCGAAGCCAACAGCGCGATGTCGAACACATTGGCGCGGGTTGCTTCTTCTTCGGGCGTCAGCAGGTCGAGCAGCAGCGTCGCCAGACCGCAGCCGCGCAAGCCGGCGGCAACCTGATTGTTGCGCGGGCTAAGACAACCGCTGCCGCTGCCATGCGCGAATATGACGAGGCCTTGCACAGCCGGCGGGACCCCAAGCAAGCCTTCGAAGCCGTGCGGCGCAATGCGCACCGGCATGACGGTCGAACCGGAATTCATCAGGCCCATATTACAACGAACGCCTCACGCGGATTCCTACAACAGGAACGTTCCGTGAAAGCGCTTGTTCCGCTTGGGCCGCGCTGCGCCACAGCCCCGCCGTAGTCACAATTCTTAAGCAGATGTAACCGGCGGTTCGGGATCGATCTCGAGCGCCTGAAAGACGCGATTGTGCATCGCATAGGTGCCGATCAGCACAGTCAATTCGACGATGCCGCGTTCGTCATAAAAGGGGCGAAGCGCGGCGAAGACATCGTCTGGCACCTGGATATCCCGCGTCATCGAATCCGTATAGGCGAGCACCGCGCGGTCGCGGGGGGTGAAATGCTCGGCGCTTCGCCAATCGTTCAGTGCGTCGCATTCGGCGAGCGTCAGCCCTTCGGCGAGCGCAAGTGTGGGAACGTGCTGCTTCACCACATAGTCGACGCGGTTGAGGAGCGCGACTCGGATGATGACCATTTCGCGCGTGCGCCCGTCGATGCCGGTGTTCCAGCGCACCGCATTATTATGCGCGAACCAGGTCTCGGCCAGTATTGGACTATGGAGCAGCAATCTGTAAACGTTGATCAGCCGCCCGCGCCGTTTGGCGCGGATTCGGCCCACCAGATCGGCGAGCTCAGGACGTTCGTCTTCGTCGATCGTGGTTACGCGTGCCATGTGAATTTCAGAAAAGGAATTGCGCCTCGATGTTGCGCATCTTAGTGGAGACCGATCATTTTCTCAAAATCGTGCCCGTCGTCCTCGATCCGGAGACGAAAGACGAGCACGCGCGCGCGGTGGCCGATTTCTTCGCGCACGATCTCGATTTTCCCGCCTGGTGCGAAAATTTCCGCAAAGAAATTCCCCGACTCTATCCGGCGCAAGTCGAATTCGCCGACGACCAGCGCGATTTCGACGCCAAGCTGGCCCATGCCGACGCCGCCATCGTCGAAAGCTTCTCCGTCACCAGGGACGCGCTGGCCGGTGCGAAACGGCTCGCGGTGGTGCAGAAATTCGGCGCGCTGCTGTCCAATATCGACGTCTATGCCTGCGAGGAGCGCCACGTTGCCGTGTTGCCGCTGGCGCGCACGGTCAATATGGCGGTCGCCGAACACGCCTTCGCGCTGATGATCGCGCTTTCCAAACGTATCCCCGAGCTCAACGGCGTGCTCACAGCAGAGCATCTCGCCAAACGGGGCACGCCGTTCCGCTCCTATGACCGGCGCTATATCGGCGCCTCGAATTACGGGCGCATCCCGGACCTGCGGACGCTGCACGGCGCGACGCTCGGCATTGTCGGGTTTGGCGAGATCGGCCGCGATCTGGCGCGCCGCGCCGGTCCCTTCGGCATGAGCATCAATTATTATCAGCGCACCCGGCTCGCCCCCTTCGAAGAGATGTCGTTCGGCGCGCGTTACATGGCGCTGAACGAGCTGATGGCGAATTCCGATTACATCGTGGTCCAGCTTCCCTTGACCGAAACGACGCAAGGGTTGATCGGCCGCGAACAGATGGCATGCGTCAAGCCGGGCGCGATCCTCGTCAATGTCGCGCGGGCCAAATTGATGGACCGCGCCGCCGTGATGGAGGCGCTCGATTCCGGGCGGCTCGCCGGGCTCGGCATGGATGTCGGTTATGAGGAGCCGTGGGCGGCGGACGATCCGCTGTTGAAATACGTAAACGAGAATTCCAACGTCATCCTCTTGCCGCACACCGCCATCGGTCACCGCGAGAAGGGGCTCGACGACATGCGCACGATGCTGCTTGGCCTTTCGCGCAGCATCGGCAAGGCGCGGCGGTAGGTCTCAGCATGACCGTTTCCGATTCGAAAACTCCAGCGCCCGCGGGGGCCGATTCATCGCTGCATGTGACCGCGTTCACGGTGCTGTTCGCGATTAGCTTCTGCCATCTGTTGAACGACATGATGCAGTCGCTGCTGTCGGCGCTCTATCCCGATCTCAAGACGCGGCTGGAACTCAATTTCGCGCAAGTCGGGCTCATCACCATGACCTATCAGGTGACGGCGTCCATTTTGCAGCCTGTGGTCGGCCTCATCAGCGACAAGCGGCCGATGCCCTATTCGCTGCCCATCGCGATGGTGGCCAATCTCATCGGCCTGTTGCTGCTCGCGGTCAGTCAGGTCTACGAGCTGCTTCTGTTCGCGGCGGCGCTGCTCGGGCTCGGCTCGGCGATCTTCCATCCCGAATCCTCGCGCGTGGCGCATATGGCCTCGGGCGGACGCCACGGTCTGGCGCAATCCTTGTTTCAGGTCGGCGGGAATTTCGGACAGGCGCTGGGGCCGCTGGCGGCGGCGGCGATCGTGATCAATTTCGGGCAGGCCTCGATCGCCTGGTTCGCTGTGATCGCGCTGGCGGCCATTATTATCCTGTGGAATGTCGGCACCTGGTACAAACATCACGGGATCGCGCGCAGCAAGGCAAGCGCCAGCCGCATTCCCGGCCTGCCGCGCAAACGCGTGGGGCTCGCCATCGCGGTACTGATGATTCTGATGTTCTCCAAGCAGGTCTATCTCGCGAGCGTCGTCAGCTATTACACCTTCTTCCTGATCGGCCGCTTCGGCGTCTCGCTGCAATTTTCGCAATTGATGCTGTTCCTGTTCCTCGGCGCGGTCGCGGCGGGCACGATCGTGGGCGGTCTGCTCGGCGACCGGTTCGGACGGCGTTATGTCATCTGGTTCTCGATTCTCGGCACGCTCCCTTTCACGCTCGCGTTACCCTATGCTGATCTGTTCTGGACCGGCGTGCTGTCCGTCATCATCGGACTCGTGCTGGCCTCCGCGCTGCCGGCCATCATCGTCTACGCGCAAGAGCTGATGCCGGGACGAATCGGCATGATCTCCGGCCTGTTCTTCGGATTCGCCTTCGGACTATCGGGTTTCGGCGCCGCCGCGTTGGGCTGGCTCGCCGACCGCACCAGCATCGAAACCGTCTATGTCGTCTGCTCGATGCTGCCGGCCCTCGGCCTGTTCGCGGCCCTGCTGCCCGACCTGAAAACGAGCCGTAAAACCACCTGAATCGGCCGCTAGCGTGCGTAGCCCCGGCGTTGCCGCTCTCTCCTTTGCGGAGTATCCTTTCTTCTCGGCTACGCCCCGCTGGCAATCCTGGGAGAGCATGCGATGAGAAAATATCTGCGCAGAGCAGCTTGGGGTTTGGCGGGCGGCGCGATCTTCGCAAGCTTGGGATTGTCCGCGAACGCGGCGGGCGTGACCAATGTCGATGTGAAACTGGTGATCGCGACCGACGTGTCGCGTAGCATCAATGACGAAGAGGCCTTGGTGCAACGCCAAGGCACGGCGGAAGCTTTCCTCAACGAAGAAGTCGTGAAGGCGATCCAGTCGGGCGCGCTCGGACGCATCGCGGTGTCGATGCTCGATTTCTCCAGCCCCGAATATGGCCGCGTCGTGCTCGACTGGCACATCATCAACAACAAGGCGACGGCGGCGGCCTTCGCCGAGAAGATCCGCAACAGCGCCCGCACGCCGGGTCGTCGCACCTCGATCTCCAGCGCGCTCGAGCTCGGCACGCTTCTGATCCAAGGCAGCGATGCCGACATTCGCGCGACGCGCAAAGTCATCGACGTATCGGGCGATGGCCCGAACAATGACGGCAATTCGATGCAAGAAGCGCACGACAAGACCATCGCCGCGGGCATCATCGTCAACGGCCTGCCCGTCATGGACGACAACGCCAACGGCTATTATCCCGAGCTCGACAAATATTATGCGGGCTGCGTCGTGGGCGGACGCGGCGCCTTCGTCGTCGTGGTGCGCAGCTTCAGGGATTTCGGCGCCGCCATGCGCCACAAGCTGATCCTGGAAGTGTCGCAGAATGAATCGCAAATCCGCCAAGTGCTGAACGAGATGGAGCAGAACCGCGCCATCAAGCGGATCGCCGCCGGACCGGGCGCACCGAGCGGGCCGGAAGTCCTGCGTCCCGGCCAGAACGAATATTCCAAGAATTGCGACCGCAACGGTTTCGGCTACGGCGGCTTCTGATCAGAAATCCGGCTTTTCGGCCTGCGGCACCGGCGTATCCTTGCCGGAATAATATTCATGAACGTTCTCGGCGCAGACATTCTCCACCCATTCCGATCCGGCCTTGCGATAGGTGGCCAAGCCCGACCAGGGCGTGGTGAAGTAATTCTTGTCCTCGACGGTGAATTGCACCTGTAGCCCCGCGCCCCGGTAATTCTGATCGACGGACGCCGCCTGTTCCGTCGCGGTGCCGCCGACGTTCCGCACCAGGCGTTCTTGCGCGTCCCTCGCGGCTTCGTAGGAAATCAGGCGGTAGCGCTCAACGACATGCATGTCCTGGCTATAGGGCGTGCCGAACTGATCGACCGCGGCGACGGGGCCGATTCTAAAACCGACCGTATCGACCACCAGCGTGTCGCCTTCGTAATGGCCGATGGAATCGCCATGCGCCGACGGTGTCAGCTTTGCCGGGTGGGAGCTGTTCAGGCGCACGCGGCGAACCTGATGATCCTGCATATAGATGAGGGTCACCTGGTCCTTGGCTTGCAGCAGCTGCATCCCCTGAACCCGGTAGATATAGGGCGCCACCATCGGCAGGCATTGATTAGACGGCGTCGGCACGTTCACGCCGGCGCGCTGCGCCTCGTTGCGCCGCTTCACGACGGCGGAAGCTTCGGGCTTGAGGATTGGGCTCGCTTCATCGCCGAGATTGAACTGCGCGTCGCGCGCGCCCGCTTCGTTGGAGCGCAGGCGCACCGTCCGCACCGGCCCAGGCCCGGATTCCGGCTGCTCGAGCGCGAAGGTCGTGCGCGCCCAAGCACCGGACAGATTGGGGATGGGTGTGCCGTCCGCGGCGAGCGAGGGCCACGCAAGCGCAATCGCGCCAATCATGCCGGCGGCAGAAACGGAGAATGCTTTCATGACTCTCCCCGTCGAACGATCCCTGAATGCGAATATATCGTAAGCGCCGCCCGGCTGCTAAGCTTTCGGGACTTCAGGAGACCCGCCACGATGGATCGCAACGCCCTGGTCCTCGCCGGATTGATTTTGCTGAGCCCCGCTTTGGCGTTAGGCCAGCAGGCGCAAGGCACATGGTCGCGGGCCGCACCGCTCGCCAGCGTGCGCAGCGAGCTTCAGGCGGTGGGTTTGGGCGGCAAGGTCTACGCCATCGGCGGCAATGCCATGGGCACGCGGGACGGCAAGACCGAGATGCTGCCCGACACCGGCATCAATCAGGTCTACGACCCGGCGACGAATGACTGGCGCACCCTTGCGCCGATGCCTAGGGGCGCCAATCACACCGGCATCGCGGCGCTGAACGGGAAAATCTATGTCGGCGGCGGCTTCGAAGGGCGCGCGCATATGGGTTCGACCGCGCGCTTCTTCGGCTACGACCCGGCGATGGACCGCTGGCAGGAATTGGCGCCGATGTGGTCGCCGCGCGGCGCGCCGGCGTTCGTCGCGCTCAACGGAAAAATCCACGCCATCAGCGGACGCATCGTCAATGCCGAGGGCGCGGTCGGGGCGCACGAAATCTACGATCCCGCCACCAATTCATGGACGGTGGCGGCGCCGCTGCCTAGCCCACGCGATCATGTCGGCATCGGCGTGGTGGATGGAAAAATCCACGTCTATGTCGGACGCAGGTCCGATGCGGTGATGAGCAAAACCGGTTTGCATCATGTCTACGATCCCGTCACCGACCGTTGGACGGAAGCCCCGCCCATGCCGATTCCGGTCAGCAGCGGCACCTTCGCGACCTATCGCGGGATGCTGTTCTATCTCGGCGGCGAATGCACCGACGACGACAAGACGATGGCGCTCAACCAAGCCTATGATCCCAAGACGCAAGCCTGGATCAAATTCGCCGACATGCCGGTGGCGCGTCACGCCCAAGCCGCGGCGGTCGCGGGCGACAAGATCTATATGATCGGCGGCTCGACCGGCTGCGGCGCGATGGGGCTTGTCACCGACAATCTGGTTTTCTCGCTGCCTTAAGTATTTCGTGATCTTCTGTTGTTTGCTAGAATTCACGATGACAATAATCTTACGCGATCTTGTCCAACGTGCCGAATCCTGGCCGGAGGGCGCGCAGCAAGAGCTGGCGCAGTTGGCACTCGAAATCGAGGGCGAGCTCAAGTCCGGTTCCTATCACGCGACTCCCGGGGAGCTTGATGGGATAGACCGGGGTTTGCGCGACGCTGCCGAAGGCAAATTCGCCTCCGAGGATCAAGTCGAAGCAGTCTTCGCCAAACACAGGCGCAAATGAAGATCGTCTTCACGGCGGCCGCGCTCGCCGATTTGAACGATCTGCTCACCTATACCGAAGCAAACTATCCGGCTC
>SHWE01000020.1 GCA_009693985.1 Alphaproteobacteria bacterium
AGGGCGAAATGGTCCGCCCCTGCAATATCTGCCATCTGCCGTCCGGTATGGGCCAACCGGAATCGGCCAATTTGCGCGGGCTACCCGTCAATTATTTCGTGGCCCAGATGCAGGCCTTCCGCGACGGCACGCGCAAAGGCGTGCGCAGCGGTGCGATGGCCGGTTTCGCCAAGGGCATGACCGATGCGGAATACCGCGACGTCGCCGGCTATTACGCCAATCTGAAACCGGTGAGCTGGACGGTGGTGAACGAACGCGACGTGGCGCCGAAATCCACCGTCACGCGCATCAGCCAACGGCTGCGCTCGCCTGAAGGCGGCACCGAAGCGGTGGGCGCGCGCATCATCGAGATCGCGGCCAACCAGGCGGCGGTGCGAACGGCGCAGGAGAACGCGTTCATCGCCTACGCGCCGCCGGGGAGTCTGTCGCGCGGCAGCACGCTGGCAAACACGGGCGCCAATGGCGCGACGACGGCGTGCGGCTCCTGTCACGGCGCCGATCTGCAAGGGGCGGGCGATGTGCCCGGCATCGCGGGCCGCTCGCCCGTCTACATCGCGCGTCAGCTTTATATGTTCCAGAACGGCGACCGCGTCGGGCCCGGCGCCGACATCATGAAGCCGGTCGTCGCCAAGCTTTCCAATGACGACATCGTGGCGATCGGCGCCTATGTCGGCTCGCGCAATCCGTCGTAACGTTTGCGATCAACCCGGCGACCAATCTCTTGAGGTCTCCATGGCTCTCAGTACACCTGCGTTATTGGCATAGCGTCTTTTGAGCGTGGTTTCGTCTCTTGTCAGGACGACAGCCTCACAGCGAAGTTTCGCTAGGGCCGATTGGATTTCGGCCCTGCGCTCCGCGTCATAAGCATCCTCGCCTAGCCAATGATTACAGTTGGCCATTCTGTCGATGAAATTGTGAACATCGGAAGGCAGCCCACGCGTGAGCCCGGCCAATTCATCCTCGTATGGCGCGGTTAGCGCTGCCGAACTGATCGACATGGAAATTGCTAGCGCAAAGCCAAATCTCATTTTCGCGCGTCTTTGCTCGCGATCACTGGGTTCACTTCGTATATTTGTAGACCGCCATGTCCTGCACCGCGCCGGCGTAGATGTTGCCGCGTGAATCGGCGGCGACGCCTTCCGGTGGCGGGAATTTGGCATCCTTCACCGGCGGCGGCGGAATATAGGCCGTCACCTTGCCGTCCTTGATGGAGCCGAAGCGAATGCCGCGCTGGCAACCGGGATTGTGTGTGTCCTTGCCGGGCGCGACTTCGGATTCGGAATCGGAGACATAGAGGATGTCGTTCTTGTCGATGAAGATGCCGCTCGGCCGTCCGAACTGCTTCCAGGCGCCGAGGAATTTGCCGTCCTGATCGTGGAAGGTCACGCGGCTGTTGCTGCGGTCGGCGACGAAGAGGCGGCCCTGGCTGTCGAAGGCGAGAACGTGCGGGCCCTTGAATTCGCCGTCGCCCGAACCGAGCTTGCCGAAGGATTTGATGAACTTCCCCGTCTTGTCGAATTTCATGATGCGCGAATTGCCGAAGGTCGGCGCATGGCCTTCGGAGATTAAGATGTCGCCGTTCGGGGCGAAGGCGATGCCGGTCGGGCGGTCGAACACATCGTTGCCCGTGCCGCCTTGGCCCTTCTTGCCCAGCGTCATCAGCAGCCTTCCATCGGGCGCGAATTTGAAGACCTGATTGCCTTTGCCCTCGCGCGCATCGCCGTCGATGGCCCAGATATTTCCTTCCGCGTCGGGCTTCACCGTGTGCGGGAAGCCGAACATCCCGGCGCCGAAATTCTTCACCACCTTGCCGTCGGGCGAGAACTGCCAGATCGGCGCGCCATTATCGCCGGCGACGCAGCCCTTCGGACCGCAACGGTCCATCACCCAGACATTGTCCTTGCCATCGACATAGACATTGTTGGTCGGCGCCCAGGCGCGGGTCATTCCCTGCTCCCAGCCCACGACTTGCTTGTACGGATTGGGCGCGTTGTTGACGCAAGGATAGCTCGCCTGCGCGTGCGCGACGCCGGCGCCCGCGATGGTGGCGACGAGCGCGGTCGCCAAACTCTTCAGCCCTGAACGCATCGTTCGTTTCTCCCTTGGAGTTCTAGTTCTTGACGAATTTCTTGATGTCGCGCTGATCGTCGGACGCAGCATAGATCGCGCCGCTGTCATCGACCGCGAGCCCGATAGGCGGCTGCAAGGTCGGCACCGGCACGACCGGCGGCGGAATGAAATAGAGCACCTTGCCGTCCTTGGCCGAGCCCACGCGGATGCCGCGCCGGCAGCCCGGATTGTAATTGGCCGCGCCCGGCGCATCGGAGGATTGGGAATCCGCGACATAGAGCATGTCGTTGCGATCGACATAGATTCCGCTCGGTCGTCCGAACTGCTTCCAGGCGGCGACGTAATTGCCTTCCTTGTCGAAGATGACGACGCGGCTGTTGCTGCGGTCGCCGACGAAGAGACGATCCTGGCTGTCGATGGCGATGGCGTGCGGCGAACGCAATTGGCCGTCGCCCGGCCCGCGTGTCGCGAAGGTCCTGATGAATTTGCCGTTTTTGTCGAACTTCACGATGCGCGAATTGTTCTCGTTGGCTTCGCCATGGCCTTCGGAAACGAAGATGTCGCCATTGGTGGCGGTGGCGACGCCGGTCGGCGCGTCGAATATGTCGAGCGTCTTCAGCCCCGCGCCCTGGCCGGCCTTGCCGAGCGTCAGCAGAATCCGCCCATCGGGTGAGAGCTTGGTGACCTGCATGCCCTTGGCGCCCTTGGCGGCAGCGTCCGCGACCCAGACATTGCCGTCGCGGTCGACCGCGACTTGATGGGGTTCGATGAACAGGCCCTCGCCGAAATTCTTCAGCGTCTTGCCGGCAGGCGAAAGTTGCAGCACCGGTTTGCAGCCATCGTTTTCGCAGCGGTCGACCACCCACAAATTGTTGTTGCGGTCGATGGTGAGCGCGCTGACCGGATTCCACGGACGCGGCGTCTCGGCCCATCCCGTCACCAACCGGTACGGATTGGGCAGGTTCACATTCGTCTCCGTGCACGGATAGCTCGCTTGCGCGTGCGCCACCCCCGCGATTGCCGTGGTCGCCAGCATGGCAAGCGCGATCGTCTTGAAGCCTGAGCGCATCTGTTCCTCCCCTTGGAACGCCTGCGTGAACCATACTAAAGGCGCAACGACGCGTATACGGCGGCGCGGAGCCTCTATGTTAGATTGGAGGTCATGAATGACGATACGGCCGGGGAAGATCGCGAGGAGGGGCGAATAGAGGCCGCGCTATTCGACGATTTTGGCGATCCTCCCGAGGATGCGGAGGCCAAGCCGGCCCCGATGTTCTCCCGCAATCGTTGTGGACTTGCCGTTTCGCTTCTGCTGCATGGGCTGGCGATCTATTCGCTCTTTTTCGCGTTCCAGACGGTGATGCCGAGTGTGGTGCTGACCGTGCTGCCCGTCGAGCTGGTGATGGCCGAAGAGACGACCGCTCCGCAGCAACGCCAACAGGCCGCCGCGCCGCAACGGGTGAGCGCCGCGCCCACTCCGCCTGCGCCGCGTCCCGCACCGCCGCCGACGCAACAGCTCGCCAGTCTTCCGCCGCCGCCTACCGTTGCGCCCGTGCCGTTGCCGCCTCCGCCACTGCCCGAGCCGCCACGCGACGCGCTGCAAGACCGGCTCGAAGCGCTGTCGCGATTGCGCCAGCCGGAAACCGGCAATGCGAATGTGAACGCCAACAGCAGCGGCGCGCGCAACGGGCCGGAGGCGTATAGCGTGCGCGATTATGTCCGCGCCCAGGTCGAGCGGCGCTGGAGTCCCGACATCGGCAGATTGCGCAATCGCAACATCACCGTCGCCGTCCATGTCGTACTGGAGCCCGACGGTTCCGTCCTGTCGGCCGAGATCGTCGATCAGGCGCGCTACCGCAGCGATATCGCCTATTACGAGCTTGCCCTAAGCGCGCGCAACGCGGTGCTGCTGTCCTCACCCATTCTGCTTCCGGCGGGAAGCAGCGATGAGGATCGCGACATGGTGTTGTATTTGAATCCGGCGAACTTGCTGCGCTAGGCGCTTACGGCAGATCGCGGGCGATGCGGAAACCGGCGAGGCTGGAATAATCATATTCCTGCCCATTGGGGCCGCTGCCGCTGCGCGCCGCCGAACGCACGAAGATCGGAAGATTGCTCCATGAGCCGCCGCGCAGCACATGCTTGCTGCAATCGCCGTCCATCCAGGCGCTGCCGTCGTCCGGCGCGCTCGCATAGCTTTCGTGCCAGCAATCCTGCGTCCATTGCCAGGCATTGCCCAACATGCCGTAGAGCCCGAACGCATTGGGCGCGAAGACATCGACGTCGGCGAGCAGGCGATAATCGTAACGGCTGCCGCAGCCATTGCAGTTGGCGCGGTTCCTGCCGATGTCATCGCCCCACCAGCGCGCGGTCACGGTGCCGGCGCGCGCGGCATATTCCCACTCCGCTTCGCTTGGCAGCCGGTAGGGACCGGGGCGGTCTGCGATGCTCGGACGCGCCGCCCGCGCTTTCTTGTTCAGCCAGGCGACATAGGCTTGCGCGTCTTTCCAATCGAGGCACACGGCCGGCCAGCGCGGCGGTTCGGCGCCGTTGCCGGGCGCATAGGCGTTGCCGCCGCCGGGCGAGCGCCACGTCATATTGAGCACCCGGTTGCAGGGCGCCGGCTGGTAGGCGGCGTCCTTCAGGAAGGTGAGGAATTCCCCGCTGGTCACCATATATTTGCCGAGCGCGAAGGCTTTGACCGCAACGCGGCGGACGGGCCCTTCGGTATCGAAGCGCCCCCTCTCGCTGTCGGGGCTCCCCATCGCGAAGGCCCCGCCCGGGATGCCCAGCATCGCCGGGCATTCGGGGCATTCCTTGAATTCGCGCTCGCCCACATCGCCCGCGGCCGCCCCCGACAGGGCCACACCCAGCGCGGCCAAACCGAGCGAAACGAGTATGTGGCGCAAGGATCCCATGACGCAAAACCTAGAGGCCGGGCCGGGCAAACGAAAGGACAGTCCTATGGCTTTGGAACACTTCTTCGCACCCTTCCAAAAGTCTTTATTTTTTATAGGGTTAGGTTTTCCGACTATTGACGTTGCAACACAATTTTGCCAGATTTGGCCATAGTAGGCGGTTGCGTGTCTTTGCTTGTCTTGGGGGGCAAGGGGCATGATCAAATCCGAACTGGTAGCGCGTTTGACTGAGCGCTACCCGCATCTCTACCATCGCGACGTGGAGCGCATCGTCTCCACCGTGCTCGACGAGATTTCGTCGGCGCTTGCTTCGGGCGACCGCGTGGAATTGCGCGGCTTCGGCGCGTTTTCCGTCAAGGTTCGTCCGGCACGGCAGGGACGCAATCCGCGCACCGGCGAAACGGTGGCGGTCGAGGAAAAGCGCGTGCCGTTCTTCCGCACCGGCAAGGAATTGCGCGAGCGGCTGAACAACGAAGGCGCTTGACGGCGCAAGTAGACTCGCGCCTTTCATCGCTGCCATGACCGCCAATCCTATTTATGTCGCATTGGACACGGACTCGGCTGAACGCGCGTCGGCGCTGGCGCAGCAGCTTCGCGCCCATGTCGGCGGGCTGAAGGTCGGGCTCGAATTCGTCAGCGCCAACGGCCCGCAAGGCGTGCGCGCCATCGTCGCGAGCGGCGTGCCCGTTTTCCTCGACGTGAAATTGCATGACATTCCCAACACGGTCGCTGGTGCGATGAAATCGCTGGCGCCTTTGGGCGCAGCCATCGTCAATGTTCACGCGTCGGGAGGCGCGGCGATGATGAAGGCCGCGGTCGCGGCCGCCGCTTGCGTGACGAATCGACCGAAGATTATCGCCGTCACCGTGCTGACCAGCCTGGAAGCCGCCGACCTCGCCGCGATGGGCGTGGCCGGCTCCCCGCTCGAACAGGTGGTGCGGCTCGCCAAGCTGGCCAAGGAATCAGGCATCGACGGCGTCGTCTGCAGCCCCCAGGAGATCGGGGCGGTGCGCGCCGCCTGCGGGCGGGACTTCCTGATCGTGACGCCGGGGGTGCGGCCGGCTGGGGGCGATCTCGGCGACCAGAAGCGGGTGATGACCCCTTCCGAGGCGCTGAAAGCGGGCGCCGACTTGCTGGTCATCGGCCGGCCCATCACCGGGGCGGCGGACCCCGCCGAAGCGGCCCGGAAAATCGCCGCCGAATTGGGCATGAACTGACCCCCATTCCGGCCCTTTGGGCCACCTTCCCCCTCAAGGGTGGAAGGAAATAGGGGGTCAGCTTGATTTGGCGGCCCCTGGCAGCGATAAGCGCCGCCCATGGGCGTTCAAGTCAAAATCTGCGGGTTGAACTCGCGAGAAGCCGCCGACGCGGCATTGGCCGCGCGGGCCGATTTCGGCGGGCTGGTGTTCTTTGCCAAAAGCCCCCGCAATGTGACGCTCGAACAGGCGCGGGCGTTGGCCGGCAATTTGCGCGGGAAGACCCGCATCGTGGCGCTGTTGGTGAACCCCGACGATGCGGCGGTGGACGAAGTGGTCGCGGCCATCGCGCCCGATCTGATTCAATTGCACGGCACCGAGAGTCCCGCCCGCGTCGGGGCGATAGGTTTGCGCAGCCGTCGGCCGATCATCAAGGCGCTGGCGGTGGCCGAAGCAGCCGATCTGATTGCCGCGCGTGCCTATGAGGACGCCGCCGATTATTTCCTCTTCGATGCCAAAGCGGGCGAGGGCGCGACGCGCCCGGGCGGTCTCGGCGCCGCCTTCGATTGGCAATTGCTTTCCGGCTCCCGCTTCAAGCGGTCGTTCGGAGTCGCCGGCGGGCTTTCGCCCGAAAATGTCGCCCGTTGCGTTGCGATCAGTGGCGCCGCCTTTGTCGATGCCTCGTCTGGCGTCGAGGACGCGCCCGGCAAGAAAAGCGCGGAGAAGATCGCGTCCTTCGTGACGGCGGCGCGAAATGCTCAGTATGCGGATAAAGACGCGAAAGCGGGGGCGGCATGAGCGTGCCTCCCAACAGCTTCCGCCTCGGCCCCGACGCGGAAGGACATTTCGGAGCCTTCGGCGGGCGCTATGTTGCCGAAACGCTGATGCCGCTGCTGCTGAAATTGGAAGCCGATTACAACGCGGCCAAGGACGATCCGAAATTCCAGGCCGAGCTGAACGGCCTGCTCAAACATTATGTCGGACGGCCGAGCCCGCTCTATCTGGCGCAGCGCCTCACCGAACATCTCGGCGGGTCGAAAATCTATCTCAAGCGCGAGGAGCTGAATCACACCGGCGCGCATAAGATCAACAATTGCATCGGCCAGATCCTGCTCGCCAAGCGCATGGGCAAGACCCGCATCATCGCCGAGACCGGCGCCGGCCAGCATGGCGTCGCCACCGCGACCGTCGCCGCGCTCTTCGGTCTGCCTTGCGTCATCTATATGGGCGAGGTCGATATCGAGCGGCAGAAGCCGAACGTCTTCCGCATGAATTTGCTGGGCGCCGAAGTGCGGCCGGTGAATTCGGGCTCGCGCACGCTGAAGGACGCGATGAACGAGGCGCTGCGCGATTGGGTCGCGAACGTGCACGACACGTTCTACATCATCGGTTCGGCCGCCGGCCCGCATCCCTATCCTTCGATCGTGCGCGACTTCCAGACCGTGATCGGCAAGGAAACGCGCGAGCAGATGATGGCGGCGGAAGGGCGGCTGCCCGATCTTCTCGTCGCCTGCGTCGGTGGCGGCTCGAATGCCATCGGACTGTTCCATCCTTTCCTCAACGATCCGAGCGTCGCCATTCACGGCGTCGAAGCGGCGGGCGAGGGCGTCGATACGCCGCGTCATGCCGCGACGATGAGCAAGGGCACGCCCGGCGTGCTGCACGGCGCGCGCTCTTATCTGTTGCAGGATGCGGACGGGCAGATCTTGGAAGCCCATTCGATTTCGGCCGGCCTCGATTATCCGGGCGTCGGCCCCGAACATTCCTGGCTCAAGGAATCGGGCCGCGTGACCTATGTGTCCGCCACCGATTCCGAAGCGCTTGCGGCGTTCCAGCTCACCTGCCGCTTGGAAGGCATCATCCCGGCGCTGGAATCCTCGCACGCCATCGCCCATGTGATGCGCGTGGCGCCAAAGATGGGGAAGGAGAAGCTCATCGTCATCGGGCTGTCGGGCCGCGGCGACAAGGACGTCTTCACGGTCGCCGACGCGCTGGGCGAAAAACTGTGAGCAGGATCGCCAAACGTTACTCGGAATTGCGCGCGGAAAATCGCGCCGGCTTCATTCCGTTCATCACCGCGGGCGATCCCGACGCGGAAACCTCTTTCGCGATTCTGGAGAAATTGCCCGAAGCCGGCGCCGACATCATCGAGCTCGGCATGCCGTTCTCCGACCCGATGGCGGACGGCCCCGATATCCAGGCTGCGTCGATGCGCGCGCTGAATGCGGGCATGACCGTCAAGGGCACGCTCGCTCTCGTCAAACGCTTCCGCGCCCGCGACACCGACACGCCCATCGTGTTGATGGGCTATTACAATCCGATCCACGCCTATGGCGTCGAGAATTTTGCAGCGGACGCGGGAGCGGCCGGAGTCGACGGGCTCATCATCGTCGATCTCGGCCCCGAGGAAGATGTGGTCCTGCGCGCGCCCGCCAAGAAAGCGGGCCTCGACATCGTGCGCCTCGCCACGCCGACGACGGACGATGCGCGTCTTGCGACCGTGCTCGATGGCGCCGGCGGCTTTCTCTATTACGTCTCCATCGCGGGCGTCACCGGCACCAAGACCTTCACCGAAGACGACGTCAAAGCGGCTGTTGCCCGCATCAGGCGCATGTCGCAATTGCCCTGCGCGGTGGGCTTCGGCATCCGCGATGCGGAACAGGCGGCGGGGATCGCGCGTTTTGCAGATGCCGCCGTTGTCGGCTCCGCGATCGTTTCGGGCATTGCGAAAAGCCTCGCTTCTGCTCGGCCTAACACACGGTTAATCGCGGACACGCTAGAATTCTGCCGCAAGCTGGCGGATGCGGTTCACAAAGCCCGAGACTGAGGGCTCGTCCGTTCCTGCTCAAACGTGATAGAGTTTCGTCTATGAATTGGATCGCCAATTTCGTCCGCCCACGGATCAAGGGCTTGATGGGCCGCACGACGGCCAGCTCGGATAATCTGTGGCGCAAATGCACGGGTTGCGGGGAGATGATCTTCCACCGCGACCTCCAGGCCGCGGACAATGTCTGCCCGCAATGCGGCCATCACATGCGCCTCGGCTCCAAGGAGCGCTTCGCCAAATTGTTCGACGAGGGCGCGCATGAATTGCTGCCGAGCCCCGACGTGCCGCAGGACCCGCTTCGCTTCCGCGACGACAAGCGATACTCCGACCGGCTGAAGGAATACCGCACTAAGACCTCGCAAACGGACGCGCTGACCGCCGCGCGCGGCCTGCTCGACGGCATGAAGGTGCTGATTGCGGTGCAGAGCTTCGAATTCATGGGCGGCTCGCTCGGTCTCGCGACGGGTGCGGCGCTGGTTGCTGCCATGCGTGCCGCGGTCGAAGAGAAACGTCCGTTCATTCTCGTCGTGTCGTCGGGCGGCGCGCGCATGCAGGAGGGCATCCTTTCCCTCATGCAGATGCCGCGCACGACGGTCGGCGTCGACATGCTGAACGAAGCGGGGCTGCCCTATATCGTCGTCCTCACCGATCCGACGACCGGCGGCGTCTCGGCGTCTTACGCGATGCTGGGCGACGTGCACATCGCCGAGCCCGGCGCGCTGATCGGCTTCTCCGGCCCGCGCGTCATCGAACAGACCATCCGCGAAAAACTGCCCGAAGGTTTCCAGCGCGCCGAATATCTTCTCGATCACGGCATGATCGACATGATCGTGCACCGCCATCAGCTCAAAGAGACGCTCGCGCGGATCTTGCGGCTGTTGACCAAGCGGCCCTCGCCGGCGCTCAACGGCAAGGGCAATGGTCACGACCGCGATGCGGTCCCGGCTCCCGCGCGAACATGAGTTCCCCAGCAGCGCCGAGCGATGCCGTGCTTGCACGGCTGCTGACGCTTCACCCCAAGCGCATCGATCTGGTGCTCGACCGCGTCGAGCGTCTTCTGGCGGCGCTGGGCAATCCGCAGAAAAGCCTGCCGCCGGTGATCCACGTCGCCGGCACCAACGGCAAGGGTTCGACCTGCGCTTATTTGCGCGCGATGCTGGAAGGGGCGGGCTTTCGCGTGCACGTCTATACCTCGCCGCATCTGGTGCGCTTCCATGAGCGCATCCGCGTCGCCGGCACGCTCATTCCCGAAGACGAGCTCTCTGACATTCTGGAAGAGTGCGAGACCGCCAACAAAGGCGAGCCGATCACCTTCTTCGAGATCACCACGGCGGCGGCGTTTCTGGCTTTCGCGCGTCATCCCGCCGATGCGGTGGTGCTCGAAGTGGGCCTGGGCGGGCGCTGCGATGCGACCAATGTGATCGACAAGCCGGCCGCGGTTTGCATCACCTCGGTCGCGCTCGACCATCAGGAATTCCTCGGCGAGCATCTCTCCGCCATCGCCGCGGAGAAGGCCGGCATCATCAAGCCGGGCGCGCCCTGCATCGTCGGACCGCAAGACGAAGAGGCGCGCACCGTCATCGTGCGGCGCGCCGATCAATCGGGAGCGCCGCTCTCGGTATGGGGCGAGGATTTCGGCGCCCATGAACAACATGGCCGAATGGTCTATCAGGACGGCAGCGGTCTGCTCGATCTTCCGCTGCCCAAGCTGATCGGGCGGCACCAGATCGCCAATGCGGCGGTCGCCATCGCCGCGCTTCGGCGCATGGGTCCGCGTTGGAGCAAAGAGCGCGCCATCGAATGGGGTTTGAAGAACGTCGAATGGCCGGGCCGCCTGCAACGGCTGTTGAATGGACCGCTGGTCGATGCGGCGCCAGCCAACGCCGAAGTGTGGCTTGACGGCGGGCACAATCCGCATGGCGGCGCCGCCGTCGCGCAGAGTATGGCCGATCTCGAGGAGCGCAGTTCCAAGCCGCTCTATCTCATCAGCGGCATGTTGAAGACGAAAGACGCGACCGGCTATTTCCTTCCCTTCCGGGGTCTCGCGCGCCATGTGACGACGGTGGCGATTGCCGGCGAAACCGCGAGCCTGGGAGCTGGCGCGCTCTACGATGCGGTGCGCAATGCGGGCATCGAGGCCGCGCCGGCCGACGATCTGTCCGATGCGATGATGCAGGTCGCCGCCTGGTCGCGCACGCGCGAAGGCGAGGGGCCGCCCCGCATCCTTATCTGCGGGTCGCTTTACCTCGCCGGAAAAGTTTTAGCGGAAAATGGATAGACGCTAGATCGAAGCGTCGATCCATTCCTTGATCTTGGTCTTGGGCAGCGCGCCGACCTTGGTGGCGGCGACCTGGCCGTGTTGGAAGATCATCAGCGTCGGAATTCCCCTGACGCCATATTTGGTCGGCACCTGCGGGTTCTCGTCGATATTGATCTTCGCGACGATGAGCTTGCCGGTATATTCGGTAGCCAATTCTTCCAGCGCGGGCGCGATCATGCGGCAGGGACCGCACCATTCAGCCCAGAAATCCACGACGACAGGCGTCTTGGAATCCAGGACATCGGCCTGGAAGCTGGCATCGGTGACTTTCAGGGTCATGAAAACCTCTTATTAGCGCATGGCCTGAAAATAGGAATGCGCACCCCCTGGGTCAAGTTGCATCTAATCGCTTCGCAATACGCGCGATTTCGGCGTCGAGCAGCGCGGGCGGTAGCGGCATGAGTCGCGCGCCGTCCGTCCACACCAGCGCGCAATCGATTCGCTTGCCCGGATAGATCTTATGTAGCGCAGCGCGATAGAGCGCCATTTGGGCGCGATAAAGCGCCGGCGTGTCCTCGGCGCTTTCGGGCGGGGGACGATTGGTCTTGAAATCGGCGATCAGGACGGAATCGTCCGTCACCGCCAGACGGTCGATCTGACCACTGATGCGGGCGTTGAGCTCGGGGAGATGCGCGGTCACCGCGACTTCGGCGCGGCTGCCTTGCGCAAAGAGGGCCGCGAAGAGTTTGTGATCGAGGATGGCGAAGGTCTCTTTGGTGAGGGCCTGCGCGTCGGCCGCGTCCAACCCGCTTCGCGTCAGATAAGAGAGCGCCGCCGTCTCGCGTTGATCGGCGGGAAGCTCCGGCAGGCGCGCCAGCAGCGCATGAACCAGAAGCCCGCGCTGGAACCGCTTGCCGTTCTCGCCGAGCGGAGAGGTGGCCGGGAACTCGTCCATGCCGGCGGCTTCCGAGGGACGTAGCAGGCGCGGCGCTTGTTCCTTCGGCGCCGGCTTTGAAAGAAAGCCAGGCAGCGTCGGTTCCGCGCCGCGCTTGCCGGCCTCGCGGGCGCTGCCGCGCGTCACGGTGTCGCCGAAGGCGATCAGCGTCTCGTCGCCGTCCTGTTCCTCGCGCCCCATGCCGCGTGCCGCCGCTTCGAGATGCGGATACCAGGATTCCGGCTTCACGCCGTGCTTCGATTCATAGCCGCACAGGATCAGCCATTCGCGCGCCCGCGTCAGCGCGACATAGAGCAGGCGGCGATATTCGCGCATCTCGCGAAGGCGCGCTTCGTTCTTGGCGCCCGTCACAGGCGCGGTCTCGAGCGCTTTCGGCACGCCGAAGAAGACGCAATCCTCCGTATACAGAAGTCCGGACCTCGCGGCATGGTCGGGAATTTGCGCGGTGTCCGGCACGATGACGATGTTCGCTTCAAGCCCCTTGGCACCGTGCACGGTCATTACCCGAATTTGCCCCGCGCCTTCGTCCATGTCGCGTTTGATCTCGGAAGCGCCTTTGGCGAACCAGTCGAGGAAGCTCTCGAGCGAGGGCGGGTGGGCGCTTTCATGGGCCAATGCGAGGGCAAGAAATTCGTCAATCGCATCGGCGGCTTCCGCGCCCAGCCGCGCGACAAGTTTCTTGCGCAGGCCCTTGCCCAACGCACGTGCGTAGAATTCGAACGGCGCCACGAAATCGGCTTGGCTAAGGGCGGCGGCGAGGAATTCATGCGCGGCGGCGAAATTCGGCTCGTCCTTTCGTGCGACAAGCGCGTTCCACAGCGGTTCCCTTCGTCCATGAGCCAGCGCGAAGAGATGTTCCTCCGACAATCCGACCAGCGGCGATTTCAGCAGCGCCGCTAGCGTCAAATCGTCTTCGGGCAACAAAGCGAAACGCCCCAGCGCGACGAGATCGGCTATCGCGATCTGTTCCGAAAGCACCATGCGGTCGGCGCCCGCGACCGCCACGCCGCGCATCTGCAATTGACGGATCATCTCTTCGGTGAAGGCGTTGCGGCGGCGCACCAGGATCATGATGTCGCCGGGCGTAATGGCGCGGGCGCTTCCGGGCAGCATCGTGCCGTCATTGAGCCAGCCCGCGATCCGCTTGGCGATGCTTTCCGCAAGCTGCACGGCGGAGGAATCCTTGGCCGGTTGATCGACCGGGTCCCAAAGATCGTGGGCAGGCGCATCCGGCGCCTTCACCGCGGGCCATAATTCGATCCGCCCGGTCTCTTTGCGGTGCGGATCGTGGTGGATGGCATCGCCGCTCGACGTCAGGCCTTCGCGCGCGCCCTCGCTCGCGAAGACGGTATCGACGAATTCGAGCACCGCACGCGTGCTGCGCCGCGAGATGGCCGGGCGCAAATCCGCGAAGGGAAGCTCGGCGCCCTCCGCGCGGCCTTTGAATTCAACGCGGCGATTGCCGAATTCGACCGGGTCGGCGCCCTGGAAGCTGAAGATCGATTGCTTCTCGTCGCCGACCGCGAACAGCGTGCGGGGCCGCATCCCTTCGCGCGCGCCTTTGCCCGCGAAAAACTCCTCCGCCAATTTGGCGACGATGCGCCATTGTTCCGGGCTGGTGTCCTGCGCCTCATCGACAAGGATGTGTTCGAGCCCGCCATCGAGCTTGTAGAGCACCCAGGAGGCGGCATCCTGACGGTCGAGCAGGTTCAGCGTGTGGCGCACGAGATCGTCGTAATCGAGCCCGGCCCGTTCGCGCTTCAGGCGGTCATAGGTCTTCAGCACGGCCAGCGAGACGGTCATCAGCGCTTCGGTCAGCGTCGCGGTGACCACCGCTTTGCGCCGTTCCTCCATCGCGACGAAACGGTCGCGCAAACTCTCGAATGTCGCGAACAATTGCGGCTCGGCGTCGATCAGCTTCTTGGTCGCGATCTGCTTGCGCGGGCCGTCCTTGGTAAGAAAAATCGCGCGCAGCAAGGGAAGGAACTCGGCTCCCATGCCGCGGCCGACGAAACGGGTCAGGCTTTCTCCGTATTTGCGGTCATTGACGGAGCCGCCGAGCAGCCATTTCGCCACGCGCTCGCAATCGCCGCGCTCGGCTCCGATCTTGTCGCAGAACTGCGCCAGCACGGCGTTCTCGTCTTCGCCCTCGGCCACCGACAGGGCTTTGCGCAAATGCGCGAAGAAACGCGCCTCGTCGCCGTGCTTTTCCAAAAGCGCCCGTAATTTGCCGCCGCCGGCGATGGCCGCATCCAGAATATCGGCGAAGCGCGTATCGGCGGCGCGCACCGCCAGCGTCGCCACCGCCTCGGCCAGCGGCGACTCGCCGCGCGCCGCGCGCTCCAACACGTTGCGCCGCGCCGTTGCCATCGCTTCGGCGGCGGCGCGCTCGTCGAGCACGGTGAAGCGCGGCGCGATCCCGGCCTCGACCGGAAAGCGCGACAGCACATGCTGGCAGAAGGAATGGATGGTCTGGATCTTGAGGCCGCCCGGCGTTTCGAGCGCCTGCGCGAACAAAGTGCGCGCCCGGCGCAGCGCCTCGGCGTCCGGCGTGGCGGCGCCGACGGACATCAACGCCGCCGCCAGCGCATCGTCGGGCAGCAGCGCCCATTCGCCCAGCCGCTCGAACAGCCGCTTCGCCATTTCGGCGGCGGCCGCCTTGGTGTAGGTGAGGCAGAGAATGCGCTCGGGCTTGGCGCCGGCATTGAGCAGCCGCGTGACCCGGTCGGTGAGGAGATAAGTTTTGCCCGCACCCGCATTTGCGGACACCCAGGCCGAGGCGGTGGGGTCGGTCGCTTGGGCAACGATGTCGGCGGCGTTCATTCGTCCGCCTCGCCGCGCGACCATTCGCGCACCCGGGCGAGATGGTCGTAATCGCCCTCGTCGCAGATGCTGAACGGCATCTCGCGCGACCGATAGGGCTGCCCGGCATCGTCATAGCGCGCGACTTGGCGTGTCAGCCGCGCCAATGCTTCCTCGGCGAGGATATTGGGGGAGACATCCGCGACGCGATCTTCGCCCGGCGGTTCGCCTCCGGTCAGCCGGATATGCACCAGCTCCTTGACCACATCGGCGCGCGTCTCGCCGAATGCGCCGCGCAGCAACATCGCGGCTTCGAGCGGCAATTGCGCCGCGATCAAAGCCTCGATCTGCTTGTCGCTCGGCACGCGGCCCGTCTTGTAGTCGAGGATGGCGGCGCTGCCGTCGGGGTAGATATCGATGCGGTCGGCGCAGCCCGTCAGCGTGAATGGCGTGGCGGCGGGAATTTCCAACGTGCCCTGCAATTCAACCGCGCTGCGCGCGATTGTGGTGCGCCGGGCGCTCTCATAGTCGATGAACCAGCGCGCCGCGCGGATAAACCGTGGCCGCCACAGCGCCAGAACGGCAGGGGACGCGCCTTTCTCCGCGAAGGCTTCGTCGCCGAAGCGCAAGAGTTCGTCGAGCGCGTTGTCCGGCAGATGGTTCGGGAAAGCGCGCAGGAATTTTTCCAGCGCGAGATGGATGGCGGTACCGCGCTGGCGGGGGCCGGGCTCCTCGTCGATCGGATCGAGCGGTCTGAGCTTCAATATGTATTTCGCATAGATCGCATAGGGATCGCGCAGCCAGGTCTCGATATCGGTGACGCGCAAATTGCGCGGCCGCGCGAGGACGGGCGGACGCGGCGAGGGGCGCGGACAACGCGGCTCGCGCGGTGCGGTGTCGAGATCGCGCGCCCATTGCGCGGGCTGTTCGGCCGCCAGCGCATGATCAAATCCGAGGCCCTTCGCCAATTGCTTGATGCGCAACAGCCAGCGCGAAGCGACGGTCGGCGTGCCGTTCTCCTTCAGCGCGCGCGTCATCAGCACGGCGCGCGATGCGGCAAGGCTGGCGAAGTCGTGCGCGGCGAGACCGGTGCGCCGTTCGGGCGGCTCGAGCCCTAGCCCTGCGCGCATCGGGCGCGACAGAAAAGGATCGGTCGCGGCTTCCGCCGGCCAGGTTCCTTCGTTGAGCGAGGACAGAATGACGAGATCGAAATCGAGCAGGCGCGCTTCGAGCGGACCCAGAATCGCGATGCGCGGATGAAGATTGTAGGTGGGACGGACGGCCTTCAATTCGGCCAGGTCGCGGAACAGCTCCGCATAGCTGCGCGCGTCGCAACTGCCGATGTCGTCGCCGTCGCGGATCAGCTCGGCGATGAAATGCGCCGCCGCTTCGCCCGCTTGTCCACGCCAGAGCACATCAGCGCCGCTCTCGGAATCGGTTGCCGCCAACGCTTCGGCGGCTTGCCCATGCGCGGCGGCGATCGCGCCCAGCTTCGTATCGGGCGCGGCCAGCGCGTCCGCGAAGGGTTGCAGGATGCGCGCGACGCTTGCGAACCATTCCTGCAAGGCCTTCGGCGCATCCTTTTTCATCAGAAGCGTGGCGATGGCGCCTAGCCCGGCCTCGGGCCGCAAGCCGCGCAAGGCCTTCATTTCCAATTGGCGTACGGCCTTGCGGAAATTCGCGCGCAGGTTCCCGCCGCCCGCCAATGGATGCTTCAACAAAGAGAGCAGCGCGACAGGCGAAAAACCGTCCGCCGCGGCGCGCGCCAGCAGCGCCAGGAACGCGGCGGGCGGCGTGCGCGACAACTTCGTGCCGGCGGAATCATCGATGGCGATGTCCCAGCGCGTCAATTCGGCGGCGACGCGGCGCGCGAGGCTGCGGTCGGGCGTCACCAAAGCGGCGGTGCGGCCCGGCGTTTCCAGCGCCTCGCGCAAGGCGCAGGCGATGGCGAGGGCTTCCTCGCGCGGATCGCGTAGCTCCAGCAGCGCGAAATTCGCGAAGCCTTGCGCAAAGTTGTGTCCGCTTTGTTCGAGGAGATCGCGCCAGGCATGGGTCGTCGGCGGCGGCCGCAACGCTTGGGACAGGAACCCAACGCGCGCCTCGCGGCCCTCATAGGAGGACGGCAGCGGCGACCAGTTTTTTACGTCCTCGCGGGCGGCCCCGATATGGATGAGCAATTGGCGAAGTCCGTATTGCGCGTGGCCCGCATCGGTCGCATCCCAGGCTTGCGCGTCCAGCTCGGTATCGAGGCCGGGAAGCACGACCGCGCCGGTCGGAAGATGCGCGATCACCTTCAACAGCTCCGCCGTCGCCGGGATCGAGCCGGTGGAGCCGGCGGCGATCACAGGCGCATGCGGCGGATGGGCGGCCAAATGCGCCGCGAGCCGGCGCAAATGCGTGTCGCGGCGGGCGGCGGGCTCGACCGCGTCCTCGGCCTCCAGCAATTTCGGCCATTGCTCCGAAACAATGCGCAGGAATTTCACCACCTCCTGCCAATGCTCGGCGAATCTGTCCTCCGCGAGCCCGTCGAGTTTCGCGAGGTCCGCGCCTTGCGTCACCGCCTCGTTGAGAAAACGCGCCAGCTCGCCCGCATGCATCGCGGCTTGCGCCAGCGAGAGAGCGGACCCGCGCCTCTCGCTCCAGCGCTGCACCAGGCGCGCCAGCAGAAGCCGGCGGCGCAGCGGCTTCACCGCCGGTTTCAGCAGAAAATCATCCGCATAAGGATCGAAGAGAATTTCGTCCTCATCGACGTCGCCGAGCGCGATCAGCCGCGGCAGCAATGCTGCCCCCGACAGCGTCTCGGCGAAGGCATCGCGCAAGGCGCGTCCGGCGCGCCGTGTCGGCACCAGCACGGTCGTATCGGCAAGCAGCAGCGGATCGCGCGCGGTGCGTTCGACGATTCCGACGGCCAGCGCGCGCGCGAAAGGAATGCCGGCCGGGATTGAAAAGACGCTTGGGGCGGCCATCAGGGCTCGCGGACGAGATCGCTCAGGAATGCGTCGGCTTCCTCGAGTCCCTCCGGAGTGCCGACATGGATCCATTGCCCGTCAAGACGAATGCCGCGCAACCGTCCGCGTTCGATCGCTTTGTCCCATAGCGGGTTGATCGAGAAGCGGCCCTTGGGCGCACCGTCGAACAGGCGCGGATGGACGATCTGCACGCCGGTCCAGACGAAGGGCGCGAGCTTCATCTCGGCGCGCCGCGTCAGCCCGCCGAACGCATCCATGTCGAAATCGCCGCGCCCATCATAGCCGAGCGCCCGCGTCGTCGTCGCCAGCAGCATCAGCGCGTCCATGTCGTCCGGTTTCCACGCCGCCTTCATGCGCGCCAGCGCCGAGCCAATGTCCTCGACCCAGAGCGAATCCGAATTGTGGGTGATGAAGGGCTCGCCCTCGAAATAGGGAAGCGCCTTCGCCACCGCGCCGCCAGTGTCGAGAATGGCGTCGGTCTCGTCGCAAATTTCGATTTTTACGTGCTTGTCTTTCTTGCTGCGCTTCTCAAGATGCGCGACCAGCATCTCGGCTTTGTAATGCACGTTGACGACGATGAATTTGACGCCGTTCGCGGCCAGCCGGTCGATGGCATAATCGATCAGCGCTTTGCCCTTGAGCTCGATCAGCGGTTTGGGCTTGACGGCGGTGTAGGGCGCCATGCGCGTGCCGAGCCCGGCCGCCAGGATCATCGCGCGCGTGAGTGCGCTCATGCGGGCGTCCTTTCCGCGATGGTCCGCAGCCGTTTGGGAATGGCGCGGTCGTACCAGGCTTTCAACGGCTCCAGCGCTGGGTGGGCGAGGTCGCCTTCCATGTAGCGCCAGACGCGCGGCAGGAACGCCAGATAGCGCGGTTTGGCATCGCGCTTGGCGAGGCGGGCGAAGATGCCGATGATCTTGGCGTTGCGCTGTGCCGCGAAGAGAGCGGCGGAGGCGTGGAAGTCCGCTTTGTTGCCGGTGCCGCTGGAAGCGAGATAGCGCGCCGTCATCGCGTGGGCCAATTGCGGCGCCACATCGCGCCGCGCGTCTTCCAGAAGCGAGATGAGATCGTAGGCGGTGGAGCCCGCGACCGCGTCCTGGAAATCAATCACGCCGACGCGGGCGAGCCCCTGGTGGCGGCCGCGCCACAGCAGATTCTGCGCGTGAAAATCGCGATGCACGAAGACGGACGCCCCGGTATTGACCTCGCGCAAGGCCGCGCGCCACAAAGCGCGGTGCTCCGCCGCTTCGTCGGCGCGAACCGCCCGGCCTAGCGCCGCCGGCATGAACCATTCGGTCAAGAGATCGGTTTCGGCCAGGAGGGCCGTGTCGTCATAGGCAAAGAGCGGCAAAGCCGGCGCCAGCGATGCGGGCGCCGGCGCCGCATGCAGCCGGACCAGCGCGTCGATGGCGGCTTCGTAGAGGCCGAGCTCGTCGGCGCCCTTGGCGATAATATCCGTATACAGATCGTCTCCCAGATCCTCGATGATGAGGAAGCCGGTCTTCGCGTCGGCGGCCAGAATCTCGGGCGCCGCAAGGCCGGATTTGCGCAAATATTCCGAGGCCGCGATGAAGCGCCGGCAATCGACCCCGGCAAGACGCGCCGTCGCGTTGTAGCCGAGCGCGCGCCGTTCCTCCGGCGTCGCGGTGGGCGGCGCGCTTCCGCCTTCCGCGTGCTGCGGCTGATCCATCAGCATGGCGGTGCGCCCATTCATGCGCAGCCGCGTGTAATGGCGCGTCGAGGCGTCGCCGGGCAGCTTCTCCAATTGGGCGGCGCCCCAGCCGGACTCGGCGAGGAAGGCGCGGGCGGCATCGTCGCGAAGGGCGCTCGCGCTCATGCCCCGCCACCCAGAATGTCGCGCCAGTGCGCCGGCCCCGCGATGCGCGCCTCGCGCGTCTCGGTTCCGGTCGCCGTCAAGGCAATGCGCAGCGCGTCGCCGGCAAGGCGCGAAGGAAAGCCGCGCTCCGGCCATTCGACCAGCACGGCGCCCTGACCCAGCGCGTCGTCGAGCCCGAGCTCGGTCATCTCGCTGGCATCTTCGATGCGATAGAGATCGAAATGGTGCAGCGTCAGCGCGCCCGTCTCATAGGGTTGCACCAGCGTGAAGGTCGGGCTCGGCACATTTTCGGCGATGCCGAGCGCGCGCAAGATCCCACGCGCCAGCACGGTCTTGCCGGCGCCAAGCTCGCCCGACAGCAGCACCGCATCGCCGGTGCGGAGCCCGCGCGCGATCCTTGCGCCCAGCTCCTCCGTCGCCGTCTCGCCGTTCAGCGTCACTTTGGTCTCGAATCCTGCCACAGGCTGTTGTATCGCGCGGTTCCCCGCCGCTCAACGCGTGCCAAACACAAGGCTAACGCCCTGTTATGGCTGGTTTGCGGCCATCCCCGGGCTGTGCTAACCGCCCATGCCCGCTGGGACGCGCGGGGTCAGGTGAGGGGCATGGATCGGATCGTCATCATCGGCGCAGGCCAGGCGGGCGCGCAAGCGGTGGCGTCGTTGCGGGCCGAAGGGTTCGCCGGAGCGATCACGCTGGTCGGCGACGAGCCGTTCCCGCCCTATCAGCGGCCGCCTCTGTCCAAGGCGTACCTCTCGGGCGATTACGCGCGCGAGCGGCTGTTCCTGAAACCCGATTCCTTCTACGCGGAAAGCCAATGCGACCTTCGGCTTGGCGTTGCCGCCGTCGACCTCGACCGCAAAGCCAAGACCGTGACGCTTTCCGATGGCGCAGGTCTGCCCTATGACCGGCTTCTGCTGGCGACCGGAACCCTGGTGCGCAAATTGCCGGTGCCAGGGGCCGAGCTTCCGGGCGTTCATTATTTGCGCGGCATCGCCGAAGTGGATGGCTTACGCCCGGAACTGGTGGCCGGTAAGCGGCTGGCCGTCATCGGCGGCGGCTATATCGGCCTCGAAGTGGCGGCGGTCGCGAGGAAGCACGGGCTCGACGTGACCGTGATCGAAGCGGCGGGACGCGTGATGGCGCGCTCGGCGAGCGAGCCCGTCTCCGCCTTCTATGAAGCGGAACATCGCGGCCACGGGGTGAAATTCCTGCTCGGCGCGATGGCGCAAGGCATCGAAGGGCGGGCCCGCGTCACAGCGGTCGTCACGGATCGCGGGTCCGTGGCGGCGGACGCGGTTCTGATCGGCGTCGGCGTCGTGCCCGACACGAGTCTGGCGGAAAGCGCGGGGCTCCCTTGCAACAACGGCATCGTGGTCGACGAATTCGCCGCGACCGCCGATCCCGACATCTTCGCCGCCGGCGATTGCACCAATCATCCCGATTTCACCGGCGGCCGGGTGCGGCTGGAATCGGTGCAGAACGCCATCGACCAAGCCAAGCACGCGGCGGCTTCGATGCTGGGCAAGGGCACGGCCTATTGCGAAGTGCCATGGTTCTGGTCCGATCAATATGATCTGAAATTGCAGATCGCGGGGTTGGCGCGGCCCGGCGACGTCATCGTGCCGCGCGGCGATCCCGCCTCGCGCAAATTCTCGGTCTTCCATTTGCGCGGCGGCACGGTCGCGGCGGTCGAAGCGGTGAATGCGGCGCCCGACTATATTATCGGGCGCAAATTGATCGCCGCCCGCGCCCAGCCTGCGCCCGAGCGTCTTGCCGATATCTCCATCCCGATCAAATCTTTCGTATAGGAACGGAAAACCAGCGATGCCGAAGATCACTTACATCGAGCAAAACGGCAAAGAGCACACTGTCGAAGTGCCGGTCGGCTGGACCGTGATGGAAGGCGCGGTGAAGAACCGCGTGCCCGGCATCGATGCCGATTGCGGCGGCGCCTGCGCCTGCGCCACCTGCCATGTCTATGTCGATCCGGCCTGGCAGGCGAAACTGAAGCCACGCGCCGAGATGGAAGCGCAGATGCTCGATTTCGCCCTCGAGCTGAAACCCAACAGCCGGCTGTCCTGCCAGATCAAGGTGACGCAAGAACTCGACGGCCTCGTCGTCCACACGCCGAAAAGCCAGCATTAGTTAAAGCGGTCGCGTCTTAATTGATCGCCTTGATGAAGTCCGGGTCTTGGATCAACGCTTCTATGTTGGCCCTGATCTGCTAATTTAGCGCAGCAAAAGCGTTGGCGAATTTGGCAGTATTTTTTGTGAGCGTTTTGTCAGCGTCGTAAACGATCATTCCCGTCGTCATGTCCCTCACCACATAGTGCACGTCCACGGTCCAGTCGACCGAGAACCCCAGGTCATCGATCAAGAACTCTTTTATCTCACCCGACAGTCGCCGGTTGCCGCCCATAACTTTCACCCCGACCAAGCGCAATTCATTGAACACGGCATCGCGAAAGAAAATGTTGATATTTTTATCCAGTTTGATCTCGCCTAATGCGGTGTTTCTGAGTTGGTTTGGTGCAACTCTACCATTGATCGCGGGGAGCTAGACGAAGTCAGTTACTTCGACCGTCCCGATTGCACTCAACGTCGAAGCGGGCGCGTACTCCACGGGAATCGTTTCGCACCCGGCCAAAGCAAGGGCGGTGACCAGTGCTGAGACAGTCACATGCGGTTTGTGAAACAAGGAATAGACGTTCAGAGAAAACATGGAATGCCCCCAATCCAAATTTCTATAGGCAGACAACAATAGATCGAATTATCTGGCCAGACTAGGCCATGAAATTGTCGAGAAAATGACAAGCCCTATACTCGCCTGTACGTATGATGAAGCGTATCATTGCCCTTCGGAACGGAGGTACCTATGCACAAGATCTCGATCCCGCAATCCGTCATCGACGACGTGATCCGCACGCGCGGACGCGAGCACATCTATGACACGCTGAACCCTTCGAAGACCGCGCTGCTGGTCGTCGACATGCAGAACGGATTCATGATGGAGGGCGTCGCGCACAGCCTGTGCCGCGAGGCGATTGAGATCGTTCCCAACATCACCCGTCTGGCGGATGCGCTGCGCCGTTCGGGCGGCACGGTGGTGTGGATCAAGAACACGGTGAACGAGGAGACGCTGGCGAGCTGGTCGATCCGCGTCGAGATGGACGGGCCGGAGCGCACCGAAACGCGCCTCGAATCCATGAGCCCGGGCACCAAGGGCCACGAGCTGTGGGCGGAATTGAAGCCGCAAAGCCAGGACCTCATGGTTCAGAAGACGCGCTTTTCTGCCTTCATCCAGGGCTCGTCGAATCTGGAAGCGTCTTTGCGGGCGCGGGGGATCGACACGGTGGTCGTGACCGGCACGGTGACGAACATCTGCTGCGAATCAACCGCGCGCGACGCGATGATGCGCAATTTCCGCACGCTGATGGTGACCGACGCCAACGCTGCCATGAGTGACGAATTGCACAACGCTTCGCTGATCGCGTTCTATTTGCGCTTCGGCGATATCATGCCGACCGACATGGTGATCGCCGCGTTGAACGCCGGCGCCTCGGCGCAATCGGCCGCGCAATAGAGCGGCTGGCATGTCGCCAATAGCGATCCGACCCGCTACCGAGGACGATGCCGATTCAATATTGGCCATCTACACGCCCATCGTCGAGCAAACGGCGATCTCGTTTGAAGACCTGCCGCCCACGCTCGAAGAAATGAAGTGCAGAATTTTGGATTATTCGGCAACCCACGCTTTCGTGGTGGCCGAGCGCAAGGGGATGCTGCTTGGCTACGCTTATGGAAGCCGGCACAGGGAGCGGTCGGCCTATCGTACCTCGGCCGATGTCACAGCCTATGTGGCGGAATCCACGCGCCGCGCCGGTGTCGGGCGCGCGATGTACGTCGAGCTGCTGGCACAACTCAAGCGCAAGGGTTTCCACGCCGCCTTTGGCGGCATCGCGCTGCCTAATCAAGCGAGCATCGCGCTTCACGAGAGCGTCGGGTTCACGCCGGTCGGTGTGTATCGGGAGGTCGGCTTCAAATTGGGCCGATGGCACGACGTCGGCTGGTGGCAGAGAATTCTGACCTAGCGACGTCCGCTGCCCGGCAGGGAGCGCGCGAGACGCGCGCTCCCTTGGCAGAGGAATTCCAGTCTTACGACTTCACTTCCGGGCCTAACGGTGCCCGTTCGATGATCTCGATGCGGGTGCCCCAGGGATCGGTGATGTAGGTGATCGTGCTGCCGTTCGCGGCCTTGCGCGGCGGCTCGTCGAGCTTGATGCCTTCCGCGGTGATCTTCGCCACGAAGGCGGCGTGGTTGCGCACATCGAAGCCGATGTGGTCGAGGATACGGCCGCGAGTCACGGCTTGCTTCGCGTCGGCCTTGGCGAACCGCATCTGCACGCCCGGAATGTCCACAACCGGCTGCATGTTGCGGGTGCCGGCCTTGCCGCCGAAGGTCTTCGCATACCAAGCCTGCGCCTTGGGGATTTCCGCTTCGGTCAGTGACAGATGGACATGCTCGTTGCGGATCGGAACGCCTTGCGTCTTGTCTTCCAGGATTTCAATGCGCACGCCGTCGGGCGTGGTGACATAGGCCTGATCGAGACGCCCATTGCCGCCCGGTTCCACCGTCACGCCGGCGGCCTTCCATTGGGCAACGCGCTGCTGGACGTTATCGACGACGAAGCCGACATGGTTCACCACCGAACCCTGGCTGGTGCCGTTTCCGGTTTCCATCCCGAGATTCAAATTGATGTAGGTCCCGGGGAAGGCGATCAGCGGGTTGCCGCCCGGCATGTACAATTTCGCGCCCATGGCGAGAAAGAGTTTCTTGTTGGCTTCGACATCCTTCGAGATGATGTGCCAGTGACCCATGGTCACGCCGGCTTCGTTGTACGGAGCCGGTTGCGCGGCGGCGGTGCCGGCGGCGAGGGTCGAAGCGAACAATAAAGCTGCGAATATTTTTGTCTTCACGAAGGCCTCCCTTGAGCTGGTTTTCCCTAAGCTATCACAGGCCGTGCTGAATTTCCGCGCCGCCGTCCCCATCTTCCATACCGGAACGAGGAAGCTTGGAAGCGGACGGCGGAATGGGACGGAATTGCCCTGTAATTGCACCGGAATTTTGTGACTTTATCCCCGCTCGCACGCAGGGATTTCGCGCAAAATACGTCTCCCCATCCCCATTTTCTGGGGGAGGGGAGGGCTCATTTTTGGAAAACAATTAGATGCGTGCCCCGATCGGGCAACCACAAGATCGAGCAGTCAACAAATCCTGTCATCCCCGGCGAGCCGCCAAAGGTGGCGAGGGAAGGGGATCCAATCGGTGAAGAACGCGCATCACTTTCACCGAATGGATTCCCTTCCCTTCGCGATGCTTGCGCATCGCTCAGCCGGGAATGACAGATTTATTTGCTCAAGCGCGTTGCGCCGATCCCAAATCGGGCTCGGCGCGCCTCTTCTGCGGATTGCGCGGCAGATGGCAGGTGGCGCGCGTCCCCTGGCCCTGCTGCGATTCCAACTCGACCCAGCCATCGTGCAATTCGACAAAGCGGTTGACGAGCGCAAGGCCGAGGCCGACGCCCGCGGCCGATCCGCCGCGTCCGCCCGCCCCGCCGCCCTTGGCCGAGAAGCGTTCGAAGGCGGTCGGCATCATGTCGGGCGCGATCCCCGAACCGGTGTCGGCGACGAAGATGCGCACATCGTCGCCATTGATGTCGCCGCCGATGGTGACGGTGCCGCCGGGCGGCGTGTATTTGAAGGCATTGGAGAGAAGGTTGAACACCACCTGCTTCAGGCGGCGCGCATCGCCGACAAAAACGCCGGTATCCTCACGGCAATCGAGCGTAAGCCCGAGGCCGAGCCGTGCCGTCCATTCGCGCATCTGGCCGGCCATGGTCGAAAGCAGCCAGTAAAGATCGACTTTCTGGAAATCGAGATCCATGGCGCCGGATTCGATCTGCGACAGATCGAGAATGTCGTTGATGAGAACGCGCAACGTCTCCGACGCTTTGCCGATCGCTTCGACATATTCGCCCTGGCGCGCGTTCAACGCGCCCGGTGTGCCGTCCTTGAGCAATTGGGCGAAGCCGACGATGGAATTGAGCGGCGTGCGCAGCTCATAGGACACGCGCTTGACGAATTCGGACTTCAGCTTGTCGGAGGCTTCCAGCGCTTCGTTGCGTTCGCGCAACGCGGACTCGATGCGGAAACGGTCGGTGACGTCGGCGAAGCTTGCCAGCGTCGCGCCGTCGGGCAACGGCGCCAGCGAAAGCGAAACGATCACGCCGTCGGAGCGCTCGATCTCGCCCCATTCGCGGTGGCGCTCGGGCGCCGCCGAAGTCACCGAAGACAGCACGCCTTCCCACACGCGGTCGGTGCCGAAGCGCGCGGCGCAGGCATCGGCGATGCGTTTGAGATGCGGCTCGCCGGCGAGGTCGGCCGCTTCCAGGCGCCAGATGCGCGCGAAGGCCGCGTTGAAAAGCTTCAGCCGCCCGTCGGGGCCGAACACGGCGACGCCTTCCTGCAGCGTGTCGAGCGTCGCCTTCTGCACCTTGATCAGCGTGTTGTAGGAGCTTTCCAGCCGCAAGCGGTCGCTGACGTCTTCGTAGAGCAGCACGAGCCCGCCGAACGGATGGGACTGCACGCAGATGCGCAAGGTCTTGCCGCCTGGCAGATGCCACAGCTCTTCGGTCTGGTGGTCGCGTTCCTCGAAAATCTTCAGCCGTTGCTGTTTCCAGGCGCGGAAATCGGGCTGCTCGGGCAGGCGGCGCAATTCGCGCAAGCGGTCGAGGATTTCCCCTTCCGTCGGATGCGCGTCGAGCCAAGTCTCCGACAGGCCCCACAGCCGCACATAGGCTTGATTGTAGAAGCTGAGCCTGCGGTCGGGTCCGAACACGGCGACGGCGGTGACGAGCCGGTCGAGCGTGTCGGCATGCGCATCGATGTGCTGTTGCAGGCGCGCTTCGGCTTCGGCGAGCGCCGTGACGTCGATAGCGCAGCCGGCGACGCCGCCACCTTCCAAAGGCGAGAGCGTGAATTGCAGCGCGTGACGATGGCCGGCCAGCACGGCGAAGCGTTTGGCCTCCACCACGTCATTGTCGGCGCGCGCCGCCGAAGCGAGATCGTGTTCGGAGCGGTCGAGCACCACGCCCGATGCCAGCGCGGCTTCGGCGTTGGGCGCGCCCGAGGCGGCGACGAAAGCCCGGTTGACGTAGCCGAGCGCCAGGTCGGGCTTGCGGATCCACACCGGCACCGGCAGCACATCGAGCGCGGCGCGGAAATCGAGAAGCTGTTTCTCGACGACGCGCTCGGGTTCGAGATAGACCGCCGCGAAGCCGCCGGCCGGCCGGCCGCGCACCGCGATGTTGGTTCCTTCCGCGTTCCGGCAATTGAGGGCGAAGGGGAGGCCATTGGCGGAAAGCCCGTCGAGCGCCATCGACAGCTCGGCGGCGTCCGGGCCGGTCAGGCATTGCTCGATCAATTGGGCGGCGCCCGCGAAGCTCACGGGCTCGGCGTCCTCTTCGCCCCAGACGATCAGGGATTCGCGCCCGGCGGCGAGCCAGGCATCGCGCGTCGAAAGGACGGCCCGGGCCTGGGCGCGGGCGGCTTTCAGCGCGCGCGTCAGGCCGGCGATACGGCGCTGCTCGGCCAGCGCCCACAGCGCGCCGGCAAGGCCCAGCGCCGAGGCCGCCACCACGACGGCAAGGCCGGCAAGGTTGGAAGCCTCAAGCGTGAAGCCCTGGAAGGACAGCGCGGCGGCGAAGGCCGGGGATGTGGGGCCGAGGGCGCAAAACAGAATCAGGGCCGGCAGGTGCCCCCTAGAGCCGCCTCCCGAACCACTCCACCCCGCTTCGGGCCCGTCTTGGTCTTGTCCCGTTCTGGGACACATTGCCCGCTGCCCCGTTCGCCAAACCGACGAATCACTTAAGAATCAACATGATACGAGGCTCGGAACGATCTGCAAGGGAAGGTGGTTAAAAAAGTGTAAAATGCCAAATATTGAAACGTTAACAACATGTCGCGGCACGTCGAATACCGCATCTTTGGAGAGTATGGGCAACCGATGAACACGCAATTCTATGTCGCAGTCCTCGGCATCGCCGCGGGCGTCTGTACGACGCTGGCTTTCGTGCCCCAAGTGGTGCGGACCTGGACCACGCGCTCGGCCGACGACATCTCGGTTGGGATGCTGACGATCTATGTCACCGGCAATCTTCTGTGGCTGCTTTACAGGGTGGCGCTCGGCGATTGGCCGATCATCCTGGCCAATGCCGCGACTTTGGTGCTGGCCGGCAGCATCCTCTATTTCAAGCTGCTGGTGCAGGGTGGCCGGCCCCGGATTGACGGCTCCCTCTAACGGTTGCAACCTTCAAACGGGACCAAGTCTGGGAGGAACCGATGATCGACCAACGCACCGCGCCCTATGGCGTGCTTCTGCTGAGACTGGCGCTTGGCTATCTTGCCATCGCGCATCTCTATTACAAATTCTATGTGCTGCCGAACGGCCTCGACGGCTGGTGGACCAATCTGAACAACAATGGCTACCCCGATTGGGTGGTGATGTATGTGCTGAGCGCGGAATTCGCCGGCGCACTTCTGCTGCTTCCGGGCATCTTCGCGCGCTATGTGGCGCTCTATTCGGTGCCGCTGATGCTGGCGGCCGCGCAATATTGGTATGCGCGCAAGGGCTTCTTCTTCACGCTCGGCGGCATGGAGCTTCCGGGTCTGTGGACCATCGGGCTCTTGACGTTGGGATTGGTCGGAGACGGCGCCTATGCGCTGGTGCCTTCGCCCAAGCTGCCCTTCTTCGGCGGTCGCCGGATGGCCCCCGCGGAGTAATTGTTGGGTTTTTCGCGCGGCGCTTCTTCGGCCATGCCGGAGGAGCGCCGTTTGCTTTTTTCCCTTTCGCTCGGAGACACGCCATGATGTTTCGTACCGCGCTCACTCTCATGCTCGCCGTATCGTTCGCCGCGCCCGTCGCCGCGCAGCCGATGACCATCGACAAGAAGATCATCAGCGCCGAAGCGGCGCGTAAGATCGCGGAGGGCTGCGAAGCCTTCGCCAAGGCGAAGGGCTGGCATGTCAGCGTCTGGGTGCTCGATGAGACGCTGACGCCGCTTTACTTCTACCGCATGCAGGGCACGCCGATGTTCACGGTGAAGCCGGCGCTGATGAAGGCGGAGTCCGCCGTCCGCACCGGCCAGCCCAACGACGCCTATATCAGCAATGTCGAAAGGCGGGGCGTGTTCGTCGCGACGGTAAACGCCATCGCGCAGGACTATGTGCTGTCGCCGGGCGGCCTGCCGATCATCATCGACGGACAGGTCGCGGGCGGCATCGGTATCGGCGGCTCCTCGGACGACCGCGCCTGTGCCCAAGCGGGCATCGACGCGGTGTTCAAGAAGTAGATGACTACCTCCCCCAACGCGGGGAGGTCGAACCGCTGTAGCGAAGCTAAAGCGGTTCGGGTGGGGGCGTTCTTGTCCCGCGCGCTCCCAGCGCCCACCTAACCTATAAGCAAACCGGGTGAGAAAGATTATTCCACCCACCCGAGCCGCTTACGCGTATCGACCTCCCTGCGCTGGGGGAGGTGGATTTTTCTAATACCGATAAAGCTCCGGCTTGAACGGGCCGGCCTGAGGGATTCCGATATAGCTCGATTGCTTGTCGGTGAGCTGGGTGAGCTTGACGCCGATCTTGTTGAGATGGAGGCGGGCCACCTTCTCGTCCAGCGTCTTGGGCAGCGTGTAAACCTTCTTCGCGTATTTGCCCGGATTGCAGAACAATTCCATCTGCGCCAGCGTCTGATTGGTGAAGGAGGCGCTCATCACGAAAGAGGGATGCCCCATCGCATTGCCGAGATTGACGAGGCGCCCTTCGGACAACAGCAGGATGCGGTGGCCGTCGGGGAATTCGATCTCGTCCACCTGCGGCTTGATGTTGCTCCACTTCAGGTTCTTCAGCGCCGCGACCTGAATCTCGGAATCGAAATGGCCGATATTGCAGACGATGGCGCGGTCTTTCATCTTGCGCATGTGGTCGAACGTGATGACGTCGACATTGCCCGTCGCGGTGACGAAGATGTCGGCGCGCGAGGCGGCATCGTCCATGGTGGCGACTTCGTAGCCTTCCATCGCCGCCTGCAAAGCGCAGATGGGATCGATCTCGGAGATCATCACGCGGCAGCCGGCATTGCGTAACGATGCCGCGGAACCTTTGCCGACATCGCCGAAGCCTGCGACCATCGCGACCTTGCCGGCCATCATCACGTCGGTGCCGCGGCGGATGCCGTCGACCAATGATTCGCGGCAGCCATAGAGATTGTCGAATTTCGACTTGGTGACGGAATCGTTCACATTGATGGCCGGGAAGAGCAGCTTGCCTTCCTTCTCCATGATGTAGAGACGATGGACGCCGGTGGTCGTCTCTTCGGAAACGCCTTTGATGTTCTTGGCGAGTTCGGCGAACCAGCCCTTCGGCTTCTCTTTCAGCAGCCGCTTGATCAAGGCGAAGAAGACTTCTTCTTCCTCGTTCTCCGCCTTGTCGAGGAAAGCGGTGTCGCCGTTCTCGGCGCGCAACCCGTGATGGACGAGCATTGTCGCATCGCCGCCATCGTCGAGGATCATGTTCGGGGTGCCGCCGCCATGCCATTCGAACAGTTTCGCGGTGTAGTCCCAGTAGTCCTGCAGGCTCTCGCCCTTGATCGCGAAGACCGGCGTGCCGCCCACCGCGATGGCGGCAGCAGCGTGGTCCTGCGTCGAATAGATGTTGCAGGACACCCAGCGCACATCGGCGCCGAGCACTTTGAGCGTCTCGATCAGCACCGCGGTCTGGATGGTCATGTGCAGCGAGCCGGCGATGCGGGCGCCCTTCATCGGTTTGGCGTCGCCGAATTCCTCGCGCGTGGCCATCAGGCCCGGCATTTCGGTCTCGGCGATGGCGATTTCCTTGCGGCCCCAATCCGCAAGTCCGATGTCCTTGACGACGTAATCCTGGCTCATGACGGGGCTCCTGAAGGCGTGGTTAGGGCATTGGGGCTGGCTTCGCGGGCCCTATAGCAGCCAGGCCAGGCAGGGGCAAGAAGGATATAAAGAAATCTCTATGTCTTTATCCCGAGGGGCGGCCGCCTCCTGAGGAGCCCTTTCGTTCGCAAGGGCGTCTCGAAGGATCAGCGCAGATAGGTCTGGTAATTCATGACCGTATAGCCGGAGACCGATTTGGCGACGGTGAGAAACGAGCTGGTCGCCTCGCCGGGCGCTTCGGCAAAACCGAGATCGTAGCCCTGGCCGGTGTGGCGCAGCAGGGCGCGCAATTGCGGCTGGCGGTCGCTCGGCGTCAGCACGCGCATGCGGAAGGCGTCGAACAGATTGGCGATCCGCTGCGACAGGATCAGCGGCAAAAGATCGGAGGCGGTGTCGAACTTCGCTTGGGACGACGACATGTCTTTCCAGAAGGCGGTGATTTCGATCAGCTCGGCATCGGTGATGTCCTGGTCGAGCGTGACATAGGAGACATCGTCCTGGCGCGGGCAGGGGGCGGGAGCGGCCGCGCCCATCGCATAGGGCGGCTGCACGTAATCGGTCGGGGTCGGCGGCATGCGGTCCCAAGTCGTGGGTGCGCCTTCCGTTGCGTGGGAGAAAATTTGCGTCACCGTGAAACGGCAGACGCCGCGGGCTGAGCGTGCGCTTGTGGCGATCGCGTAATATTCCGATCGGGGTGTGCGGTTCGGCGGCGCGATTGTCACCAGCCGCATGCCCTCGCCCGGATGCGAGCGTAGATATTCGGCCGCCAGCGGCGGCGTGGACTCATCGGGCGCGAAATAGAATTGGATGGCCGGTGCGATCAAGCCACTCCTCGGCTGCGCGAAGCCGGTGCTCGCGAGCGCGGCAGGCAACAGAACAGCGGCGGCGAAACAGAGACGCAATTTCATGGTGATCAAGCCTTTGGTCCGCAGATTTTGGCGGTCGACGCCACCGCATCGCCGACGCGCTCGACGTCGTAGCCTTCGTTGCACAGCAGGCGCAAGACTCCGTTGTCGCCGCCGACATGGGCCGCGCCCACCGTGACGAAGGTCGTACGGCCCGATTCCAGATATTGCTTGATGGGCGTGCGCCAGGTGCGGTTGCGTCCTTCGATCAGGAGATTCTTGGCTTCGGCGCGGCCGGCGAAATAGCCGTCGATCAGTCTGGTAAATCCTTCGGCGTCTCCGCTCGACCAGCTTTCGCGAATATTTCTTTCCTGCTCGCGCGCTTTTGTCAGGCGGAAGATCATGGTCTTCAGCGCCTTCATCTGCTTGCGCTCATCGCCGGTCTTGATGAGGTTCATTTGATCGTGCACCGTTTCGAGATAGCGCAATTCCTTGCCGTGTCCTTGCGCATATTCGACGATGGTTTCGTCCGCTCCTCTGAGGTCGGCGACGTTGCCCCGATGCAGATAGGCCAGCCCCAGCATCACCGAGGCGGGCCACGGGCGGTAGCGCTCGACCTGCCATTTCGGCAAGCCGGCCCCTCTGAGAATGGCCGAATAGCGCCGGAATTCCGCGGCGGACAACGCGCTCTTGAGGGTGCGGCCGTCGAGGTAGAATCCGTTCTCGACGACGAACTTTTTTTCTTCCTCGATCGCCGCCTCGTCGAGCGGCACTTCAAAAACGAAGATGTCGGAAGCGCCGAGCGCCGCGTCGATTTGCGGCGTGCCCCATCGATAGTCCTTGGGAAGGATGTGCAAAGAGCCGAACACATAGACCGTGCTCGTTCCCTTCTGGACCTTCCACAGCGGCGGATGCGGCAGGGGCGCTTGCTGTGCCGTGGAAGCAACGCCGGTAAAAACCAGCGCCGCGACGGTCATCATCGCGGCAGACGCCAAACGGCGGAAAACAGCCATGCTCCCCTCATCGATGCGGCCAGCGCGGCCTATCTACCACAATTTAGACACGCGCGCGGAGAGGCTAAACGTCCTCGTGAAACTTGGCGGCGATAAGGGCCAGAAGGGCGCTTATCGCATCGGGAGCGTCGGGGCCGTCGGCGGCAAGCTCGACCGTCGAGCCCATGGAGGCCGCCAGCATCATCAGCCCCATGATCGAGCGCCCGGAGACGGAATTTTCGCCCTTCGTCACCGTCACCTCGGAGCGGAAGCGCGCGACGGTCTCGACGAACTTCGCGGAAGCCCGGGCGTGCAGGCCCTTCTTGTTCACGATGATGGCGCGGGCGCGGGCGGGCCGGGGTTCCATTATCCGGCGGAACGGCTGGCGGGGCGGGGGCCGCTCTCTTCGGCGAGTTCGGCCGAGCCAGAGCGCATATATTTGCGTCCCGAGGCGATGGCTTCCTTAACGGCGGCGTCGAGCGACAGCGTCGTCCGTACACCGATCAATTTGATGAGGCTCGGCAGATTGGCGCCGGCCAGCACCTCGACCTTGCCCTTCTTCAGATGGGTGAGCGCGAGATTGCAGGGCGTGCCGCCGAACATGTCGGTAACGAGCACGACGCCCTTGCCGAGCTCGACGGCTTTGATCGCCGCGGTGATTTCGTCGCGCCGCTGTTCCATATCGTCATTGGGGCCGATGCAGACCGTTTTGACATGGCTCTGGAGGCCCACGATGTGCTGCACGGCGGCGAGCAACTCGGTGGCGAGGCCGCCATGCGTGACGATGACAATTCCGATCATGGTCCCGATTTAACGAAAGCGGCGCGCACGATAGCAGTCTCCCTTTCAGAGGAAAGTCCCGACTAGCGCGAAACCGCGCCTGCGACAAAGGCACCCCTGTGGATACAAGCCGCCGCCGCGGCGATTTTTGCGGGGGTCGAGGCTTCGAAAGGCTTAAGCAGCAGCAGCGGCGGCCGCGGACAGGCGGCAAGTTGCGGCGGAAAGCGGTAAAGCGCGGCTTCCGGAAGGCGCGGGGGCGCGGCGTCCTTTTCGAGGCGCACCGCGAGGATCACGGGGGCAGCGCCGCTATTCTCGATGCTCACGATTCCGACACCGCGTATCTCGATCCGCCCACGGAGATTTGAAGCCGCCTCGGCATGAACCCGGCCACCCCATTCGAACAAAGCGGTCTGATCGTCGGAGATCAATTTCGCGCCCATCGCGATGAGCCGAAGCGCGACGTCGGATTTTCCGGAGCCGCTCTCGCCGATCAGCAGCACCGCGCCGTCGCCGGCTCCGCCGAAGGGCATGGAAGCATCGCCGATTCGCACCGCGGTCGCGTGAACGAGAACGGAGGAAGAGGTGCTCACGTCTGCTTGCGCGCGAGCGGCAGTTCGACGACGAAGCGGGCGCCGAGAATTTTACCGTCGGCATCGGCGCGGTTCTCCGCCCAGATGCGGCCGCCATGGCTGGCGACGATCTGGCGCGCGATGGCGAGACCCAATCCCGAATTCTTGCCGAAGCCGTGCTCGGCCGGACGCTCGGTGTAGAAGCGCTCGAAGATGCGCTCGAGATCGTTTTCGCCGATGCCCGGGCCTTCATCGTCGATGAAGCTGCAGACATCGCCGTCCACCGGCGTCGCGGTAACGGTAACGGTGACGGTGCCGCCGTCCGGGCTGAAGGAGACCGCATTGTCGATCAGATTGCGGAACACCTGGCCGAGCCTTTCGTCGAGGCCCTGCACGATCATCGGCTTGGCGCTGTCGCGCTGCATGACGATGCGCATGCCGCGCGGCGTATTCATGCCGTTATAGATGCTGACGAGGGTCTCGAGCAGCTTGGCGACATCGACCGGTTCCGATTCGCCGCGCGACAGTTCGGCATCGAGCCGCGAGGCGTCGGAAATGTCGGTGATCAGCCGGTCGATGCGCTTCACATCGTTGCGCACCACGGCGACGAGGCGCTCGCGGTTCTCGCCTTCCTTGGTGCGTTCGAGCATTTCGACGGCGCTCTTGAGCGAGGTCAGCGGATTTTTCAGCTCATGGGCCACGTCGGCGGCGAAACTTTCGATGGCGTCGATGCGGTCGTAGAGCGCGCGCGTCATCGCCGAGAAGGAATCGGCGAGCTCGCCGATCTCGTCGTCGCGATCGACATAGGTTGGGATGGTCTCGCGCCCGCCGCGGCCGCGCCGCACGCGCTCGGCCGCCGCTGCCAGGCGCCTTATGGGCGCCGCGATCACGCTGGCGAGATAAAGCGAGGACAGCAGCAGCGCCGCGAAGCCGACCATGAAGACCTGCATCAGGGCGGCGCGTTCTTCCTTCAATATGCCGTCGATGTCGCCCGATTCCGTCGTCAGCAGCAGCACGCCGTAAAGCGTGGCAAAGCGCCGGATCGGCACCGCGACCGAAAGCACCAGGCTGCCGCGTTCGTTGACGCGCACGCTCGAATCCGTCTCGCTCATCAGCGCGGTGTTGACCTCGCTGTAGACGCGGCCGTTCTGTCCGGCTTCGAAATAGGGCTCAAGGCTGGCGAGCGGGCGCACGCCCATCAGCCCGTCATAGAAGCGCCCGAGCGTGCCCACCGTGCGTTCGACGAAGGCGAGAACCGCGTTCGGTTCGGGCGGCGGCAACTCCTCCGTCGTCACCAGATTGCGGGCGAGCAGGTTGCGCGTGTCGATCTGAAGACGCCCGGCCGTGGTGTAGACGCGCGCGCGCAAATTCGTCGGCGCGATGAGCTGGCGCAGGAGTGGCTCGGCCTGGCCCGTCGCCACCGCGCGGCGGTCGGCATCGGCGGTGTATTCGGCCAGCGCGCCCGCGACGATGAGCGCCTGATCGCGGATGCCCGAAATGCGTTCTTCGACGAGGCCGGCGCGGTTCGACTGCACCCACATCACGCCGATGATGAGGATGAACAGCGCGAACGTATTGAAGAAGAGGATGCGTTGGGTGAGCGCGGAGAAACGCCGGACCGGCCTGTAGGGCAAGTTCTCGCTCATCGGCCGCGCCGGGCGCGACGAAGGCCGTATCGGGGCCTCGATGTGCGGGACTTGGTTCAGAGCCCGGACCTCATGCGCTATTCCTTGTAGCGGTAACCGACGCCGTACAGCGTTTCGATGGAATCGAAATTGTCGTCGACCACTTTGAACTTCTTGCGAAGGCGCTTGATGTGGGAGTCGATGGTGCGGTCGTCGACATAGACCTGGTCGTCATAGGCCGCGTCCATCAGATTGTCGCGGCTCTTCACGAAGCCCGGGCGCAGGGCGAGACATTGCAGGATCAGGAACTCGGTCACCGTCAGGCGCACCGGCTTGCCGTTCCACATGCATTCGTGGCGCATCGGATCGAGCGTCAGCTCGCCGCGCACCATGGTCTGCTTGGCGGCTTCGCTCGCGGCGGCGGCCGTCGTTGGGGTCTTCTTGCCTTCGGCGCGGCGCAGGATCGCCTTCACCCGCTCGAGCAGCAGCCGCTGGGAGAAGGGCTTTCTGATGTAGTCGTCGGCGCCGGCGTTCAAACCCATCAGCTCGTCGATCTCTTCATCCTTGGAGGTGAGAAAAATCACCGGGATTTCGGCCGACTGGCGCAGGCGGCGCAGCAGTTCCATGCCGTCCATCCGCGGCATTTTGATGTCCAAAATGGCAAGGTCGGGCGGCGTGGCGGTCAGCGCCGTCAGCGCCGAAGCCCCGTCCGTGTAGGAGCGGACGTGATAGCCCTCCTGCTCCAGCAGCATCGTCACCGAAGCCAGAATATTCTTGTCGTCGTCGACAAGCGCGATAGTCGCCATGACGCGAAATACCTATGATT
>SHWE01000021.1 GCA_009693985.1 Alphaproteobacteria bacterium
GCCGCTTCCGCCAATTCCTCGCGCGCGCCGTAATTGAAGGCGACGACGAGATTGAGCGCCGTGTTCTTCGCGGTCAGGCTCTCAGCCTCCTCGATAAGACCCGCGATATCGGGATCGAGGCCGCTGCGCGCACCGATGAAGCGCACCCGCACATTGTAGCGGTGCAGTTTTTCGATATCGGCCCGGCAATAGCGCCGGAACAATCCCATGAGGTGGCGCACTTCCGCTTTCGGGCGGCGCCAATTCTCGGTCGAGAAAGCGAAGAGCGTCAGATATTCAAGACCGATCTCGCTCGCCGCGCGCACCACCTTGCGCACCGTGGTGATGCCTTTGACGTGTCCCGCCTCGCGCGGCAGGAAACGATTGCGCGCCCAGCGCCCGTTGCCGTCCATGATGATCGCCACATGCCTCGGAAAACGCGAGGATGCGCTCGGCGGCGGCGGCTCCACAACTGGTTTGGTCAAAACGCTATTTCCCATCTCGCGCAGGCGAAGCCCGCGCCTCCTTAAACGTGCATGATTTCCTGGTCCTTGGCGTGCAGCACCTGATCGATCTCGTGCACATTGTCGTCCGTCATCTTCTGCAACTCGTCCGCCATCTTGCGGTGAGCGTCTTCGCTGATGGCGTGGTCTTTTTCCAACCGCTTCAAATGATCCATCCCGTCGCGCCGCACATTGCGCACCGCAACGCGGGCGGCCTCGGCATATTTGGCGGCCAATTTGGTCAATTCGCGGCGGCGTTCCTCGTTCAGTTCAGGGATGGGAATGCGCAGAAGCTGTCCGTCCAATTGCGGATTGAGGCCGAGGCCGGCATCGCGGATGGCCTTGTCGACCGCCTTGGCGAGGCTCTTGTCCCACACCTGCACGGTCAAGAGACGCGGCTCCGGTGCGTTGACCGTGCCGACCTGGTTGAGCGGCATCGGGCTGCCATAGGCATCGACGGTGACGGGATCGAGTATCGATGTGTTGGCCCGCCCCGTCCTCAAGCCACCGAATTCGTGCCGTAAGGTCACGACCGCGCCCTTCATGCGCCGTTGCATATCGTCCTTGTTATATGGCGGCAGCGCAGCCATCTCGCCCTCCCATTTGCCGAAACCTGTCGAACCGGCGATTCCGTCTCGCTCCGCGAGGCAGTTTACGCCTTTTCCGCGATCAACGTGCAGCGGCCTTCGCCCTTGAGCACAGCCGCCAGATTGCCCTGCTCCTGAATGGAGAACACTAGGATCGGGATGCCGTTCTCCCGCGAGAGCGAAATCGCCGAGGCATCCATCACCTTAAGATCACGCGATAATACCTCATGATAGGTCAGAAAATCATAGCGCTCCGCGTTTTTGACCTTTTTGGGGTCGTCGCTATAGACGCCGTCCACCTGGGTCGCCTTAAGCATGGCGTCGCAGCCCATTTCGGCAGCCCTGAGCGCGGCCGCCGTGTCGGTGGTGAAGAAGGGATTTCCGGTGCCGGCGGCAAAAATCACCGCCCGGCCCTTCTCCATGTGCCGGACCGCGCGTCTCCTTATATAAGGCTCGCAAATCGACATCATCGGAATGGCGGTGAGCACGCGGGTCGGAAGGCCGGTGCGCTCGAGGGCTGCCTGCATCGCCAGCGCGTTCATCACGGTGGCGAGCATCCCCATATGGTCGGCGGTCGAGCGGTCGATCCCGGCCGCCGCGCCTGCAAGGCCGCGGAAAATATTGCCCCCGCCGATGACCACCGAGACCTGGCAACCCAAATTCACCGCGGATTTGATGTCGGCGGCGATGCGCTCGACGGTGCCGACGTCGATGCCATAGGCTTCTTTCCCCATCAAAGCCTCGCCGGAGACCTTCAACAATATCCGGCGGTATCTGGGGATTGCGGCCATGAAAGCTCCTCTTGGGCGGGGCCCCGATGCTTATTGACCGACGGTAGCCCGGACCTCCGCAGCGAAATCGGTCACCGGCTTGTTGATGCCCTCGCCCACCTGGAAGCGGACGAAGCCCTTGATCGTCACCTTGGCGCCCAGATCCTTCGATGCCTGTTCCAGCACCTTGTTCACCGGCGTCTCGCCGTCGATCACGAACACCTGGGAGAGTAGAACCGATTCTTCGTAGAATTTGCGCATCCGTCCATCGACCATCTTCTCGATGATGGCTTCGGCCTTGCCGCTCTCGCGCGCCTGATCGGCATAGATAGCGCGCTCGCGCGCCACGGTGTCCGGCGCTATGGATTCCACATTGAGTGCGAGCGGATTCGCCGCCGCGACATGCATCGCGATCTGCTTGCCGAGCGCCATGAGCTTGTCCGCTTCCGCCGCCGATTCGAGCGCAATCAGAACGCCGATCTTGCCGAGCTCCGGCGCGACCGCATTATGGATATAAGACGCGACCACGCCCGGCGAAACAGCGAGCGCCGCGGAACGGCGGATGCTCATATTCTCGCCGACTTTCGCAATGAGAGCGGTGAGCGCGTCGGCCGTCGAGGCGGTGCCAGGATACGGCGCTTTGAGGACGCGTTCGAGATCGCCATCAACGTCGAGCGCGAGTTTCGCCGCATTGCGCGCGAAGTTTTGGAAATCATCGCCACGCGCGACGAAATCGGTTTCCGAATTGATTTCGACGATGGCGCCACAGCCGGGAGCGGCGGCCGTGCCGATCAGACCGTCGGCGGCCGTACGACCAGCCTTCTTGGCGGCCTTGGCGAGACCCTTCTTGCGCAGCCAGTCGACGGCGGCTTCGATGTCGCCACTGGTTTCGCCGAGCGCGACCTTGCAATCCATCATCCCTGCGCCGGTTTTGTCGCGCAGGTCTTTCACCATACCGGCGGTGATACTGGTCATGACGATTTCCTCTTCCGCCCCCTCAAGAACCAAGGGGCGACTTCAAGCTGGGAGACTTGCACCTTCGCCGCCGGCGGATGCGGGCGGGTTCAGATCCTCGATCACATGCTCGGACTCGCCGACATCGGCGCCGCCCGCGATCTGACCTTGGCCGAGCCCGTCGATCACCGCGCGCGCGGCAAGATCGCAATAGAGCGCAATGGCGCGCGAGGCGTCGTCATTGCCCGGGATCGGAAAGGTGATGCCGTCTGGATTGGAGTTCGAATCCAGGATCGCCGCGACCGGGATGCCCAGCTTGCGCGCTTCGGCCACCGCGATCGATTCCTTGTTGGTGTCGATCACGAACAGCATGTTGGGAAGGCCGCCCATCTCCTTGATGCCGCCGAGCGAGCGTTCGAGCTTGTCGCGCTCGCGCATCATCTGCAGCAGCTCTTTCTTGGTGAGGCCGGATTGATGCATGGACTGAAGCGTCTCTTCGAACTGACGCAGACGCTTGATCGAGTGCGAGATGGTCTGCCAATTGGTCAGCGTACCGCCGAGCCAGCGATGGTTCACATGATACTGGGCGCAGCGCTTGGCAGCGCTCGCGACCGGATCGGCCGCCTGGCGCTTGGTGCCCACGAACAGCACACGGCCACCACCCGCCGCGACGTCGCGCATGGCAAGCAGGGCCTGATGCAGCAGCGGAACCGTCTGCGTCAGATCGATGATATGGATATCGTTGCGCACCCCGAAGATATAGGACGCCATTTTGGGGTTCCACCGCTGGGTGCGATGGCCGAAATGCGCGCCTGCTTCGAGAAGCTGACGCAAATTGAAGTCCGGCAATGACATATGTGCTCCTTTTTCCGGTTCAGCCTAACGCAGGGTGTGTGATTTGCCTCGGCTCGGGAGAGACGAGACAAACACCGGAAGGGCGAACCGTTCTTCTGGGCGGCCGCCCGGCCCCGCGTGTGAGATGGGCGCCTTATAGGTACTTCCCGTTTGCGGCGCAAGAAGTCGACCCCGGCAGCGCTGCTTGTGGCCAAGAGCCGCGCTTCACTCGATTGTCAGTGCCAATCCTAAGCGCTTCCCCCAAAATGGCTAATTGGTAATCGTTCTCATCTGTGCGGCTAGGCGGCCGCTTCAGGGGCATAGCCGGGCGGATGTCTAAGTTGCGATTGGCGCTGCAGACCAGCGCTCGGCGAGGCTGTGCCTTGGGCTATGCGGTCAATCGGGCCGCGATAGGCACGGCGGCAATTTTGCTGCTCGCGACACAGGCCGCCAGCGCTCAAATACCCGAGACGGCGCCGCATCCTCCCCGCGACTTCAACACCTATATCCCGACCGGCAAGGCGACCCGCATCGATCCCACCGAAGCGCCCACCATCGACGGCGACCTTTCGGACCCCGCCTGGGCCAAGGCACAACCGATCGACGAATTTTACCAGCTCGATCCCGGCACCGGACAACCGGGGACAGAACAAACGGTCGCCCGCTTCATTTACGACTCGAACAATCTCTATGTCAGCATCTTCGCCTATGACCGCGAGCCCGATCTTCAGGTCGCCACCACCCAGACACGCGACGCCATGCTCGGTGTCGAAGACACGGTACGCATCTATCTCGATCCCTTAAACACGCGCCGCAATTCCTATTATTTCGAGATGAACGCGCTGGGCGCCCGCGTCGAGGCGCTGATCCAGAACAACAACGACTACATCAAGGAATGGAATACGATCTGGACCGGGCGCGCGATGCGCAACGAATTCGGCTTCTCGGTCGAGATGGCGATTCCGTTCCGCGATCTGGCGACCGATCCGACGAAGCCCGATTGGGTGCTCGAGATATCGCGCAACATCCGCCGCAAGGGCGAGCGCCTGCGCTGGAGCTCGATCTCCGCGGCGACCCAGTTCTCCGACATCTCGCGCTCAGGCACGCTGACCGGCATCACCGGCATCGACAATGGGCTCGGCCTCGACGTCCAGCTCTACGGCGCTATGCGCTATAGTTTCGACTGGCCGAAGCCTGGGCACGAGACCAAGAGCTTCCGCCCGAGCGGTAACGCCTATTACAAGATCACGCCGCTGCTGACCGGCACGCTGACCGTCAATCCGGATTTCTCCGATGCGCCGCTCGACTTGCGCCAGGTCAACACCACGCGCTTCTCGCTGTTCACGCCTGAGACCCGCAATTTCTTCCTGCAGGATGTCGCCACGTTCGAATTCGGTGGGCGCGGATTCACCACCGGCTTCAACTACAATTATTCCGCTGACAATGGGCAGGCATTTTTCTCCCGCAACATCGGCATCGCCAATGGCTTGCCGGTCAGCATCATCGGGGGCGGAAAATTCTCGGGCGAATATGCCGGGTTCAGCGTCGGCGCGCTGTCCGCCGTCACAAACGGCACCGGCCTCAACCAAAGAAGCCAGGTGCTGTCCGTCGCGCGCGTCACCAGGGATATCGGCGAATCGAAAGCCGGCTTCATCGTCACCAACGGCGATCCGACGGGGGTGAGCGAAAACACGGTCGCGGGCATCGACTACCAATATCGCGACTCGAATTTCTTCCCCGGAAAGATCCTGCTGGCCGACACCTATTATCAGCGCAGTTTCTCGAACACAGAGGGGCAAGACGATTCATGGGGCCTCGCGCTCACCTATCCCAATGAGCGCTTGGGCGGCGAAGTGCATATCAAACAGATCGGCCGAAACTTTTCCCCGGCGCTTGGCTTCGCCAACCGCACCGGCATCCGCCAATATGACGGCCGCGTGCTATACCGCAATCGCGATCTCGGCTGGCGCTGGCTCGATTTCGGTACGCTTTTCTATGCCGTCACCAGTCTGGACAACCATCTGGAGTCGCGCGAGAACGCCATCTATGCCGGCATCAGCACGCGGCGGACCGACGAGTTCGTTTTCCGCTTGTTCGACAATTTCGAACATGTGCCGGCGCCGTTCCGGATTGCCGGCAAGGTGCCAGTGCCGGCGGGGCGCTACGATTGGAACAATTTCAGCTTCTATTACCGGGGATCGGAGGGGCGGCCCTATTACATCCGCGCCGATTTCTATTGTTGCAGCTTCTACAATGGCGATTATTTCAAGATCGATCTGATCACCGATTGGCGCGCCAACCGCTATCTCCAATTCTCGCCGCACTACACCTACACCTATATCAGTCTGCCGGGCGGCCTCGTGAACATCCACTTGCTCCTTTGGGATACGCAGGTGAATTTCACCCCCGACATGCAAGTCGCGGTTCAGGCGCAGTTCGACAATATCAGCGAGAAATTCCAGCTCTCGCTGCGCTATCGCTGGGAATACGAGCCGGGACAGGAACTGTTCGCGTCGTTCGGGCAGACCGGAAACATTCCCGGCGAGCCGACCTTCGTGCCGCAGACCTCGCAAGTCATCGTGCGGCTCGGGCATACATTTCGATTCTAACCAGGTCGCCTTTAAGCCGGGGCGGCGCGCAACCAGCGCAAATCGACACGCAAGCCGCCGAGCGAGGAGGCGCCGAGCGCGATGATCCCCGAAGTCGCCTCCACCAGCTCGCGCGCTATCGCAAGGCCGAGACCATGGCCGTGCCCCGTTTGATCGAGGCGCACGCCACGCACCATCGCGCTCGCGGCCTCGCTCGCCTGCAAGCCGGGGCCGTCATCTTCGACCGACAGGAGGATGCCCTCCTCCTTCGCGACACCGGCGACGCGCACTTGGCGCCGCGCGAAGCGGACGGCATTTTCGAGCAGGGGACCGAGAATTTCGCTCAAATCTTCTCCAGCGACCGGCACGCGTAAGGTCTCGGGAACATCGAGCACATAATCGAGACGCATTCCCTTGTCGGTGCGTTCGAGCACCAGGATCAGACCTTGCGCCACCGAAAGCGGGGACGCCTGCGCGTCCTGGTGGCGGCTCGCGGCGGCGCGCGCCCGCGCGAGCTCCGCTTCGACCGCCGCGCCGGCAGCGGCAATGGCGCGGTCGAGACCATCGGCCGCCGTGCTGGGATTCGCGCCGCCCTCACGGATCAGCCGGCTTTGCGCCGCGAGCGCGGCCAGCGGTGTCTTCATGCCGTGCGCGAGATCGGCAGCGCGCTGGCGCGCCCGTTTGACGTCCGCCTCGCGGGCGGCCGCAAGATCGTTGATCGCGCGCGTCAGCGGCTCCACTTCGGTTGGATAATCCGCGCTCAAACGTTCGGCTGCGTTGCGGCGAAGGCCCACAAGATCCCGGCGCAGATCGGCAAGCGGGCGCAAACCCATTTGAACCTGGATCCAGGCCGCGCCCGCCAGCACCACCCATAGAATAAGCAGAAACAAAGCGAGCGTGGCACCAAATTCCGAACGCGCCAGCAGCAACTCTTCCTCATCGAGCGCGACTTGAACAAGCACGGCTTCGCCGCCCCCCGCCGGCTGCACGATGCGCTCGACGAAGTACAGTCGGCTGCCGAACGGGCCATCCGCGAAACGCGTGCGCCATTCCGTGGCGTTCGCCTCGGGCGATGGCGGCAGCGCCTGATCCCATAGCGAACGCGAACGTTGGGTCTGTTTGCTGTTGCCGATCTGCCAGAACAATCCGCTCGCCGGGCTGTCGAAGCGCGGATCGGCCGGCGCGTCCAACACCATGATCGCACCGGCCGGATCGACGGTGAGGCCGGCAACGAGTTGGAGCGCGTCGCCGCGCAATTCCTGCTCCACCCGGCGTTCGAGGGCCTGCGCGAACAGCAGCGTCATCGCGAACCAGGCGATGGCGAGCGCGGCAAATATCGCGACCGCGGCGCCCGCGAGCAATCGCAGCCGCAGCGAATAGCGCGTCACGTGCCCTGCCCCTTGAGCAGATAGCCGAAGCCGCGCTTGGTCTCGATCCGCTCGGCGCCGATCTTACGGCGCAGACGCACGATGAGCTGCTCGATGGCATTGGCATCGCCCGCATCGTTGGCGCCGTAGAGATGTTCGGCCAATTCGCCGGCCGGCACCGCGCGGTCCAATTGATGCGCCAGATAATTGAGCAGGCGGAATTCCAATTGCGACAAGGTCAGCGGCGCGCCGTCGAGGCTTGCCGCCATCCGCCTGGTGTCGACCTGGAGCGGGCCGATCTTCAGAAGCGCGGCCGCGTGCCCCGCCTTGCGGCGCACCAGAGCGCGAACCCGCGTGATCATCTCGCCCATCTCGAAGGGCTTGGCGAGATAATCGTCGGCGCCCGCTTCGATACCTTCTACCTTCTCGGTCCAATCGCCGCGCGCCGAAAGAATCAGAACCGGGAAATCGCGGTTATTGGCGCGCCATTTCTTCAGGACCGAGAGGCCATCGAGATGCGGCAGGCCGAGATCGAGCACGGCGATGTCGTATTCCTCCGAATCGCCCAGGAACCATGCATCGTCGCCGCGTTTTGCGAGTTCGGCGGTGAAGCCAGCCGCCTGTAGCGCGCGGACGACATCGGGCCCGACATCGGGATCATCCTCGACCACCAACGCACGCATTCAGTCCTCGATGGCGATAAAGGCCCCGTCGCGCGCATCCAGTTGCAGCTCGCGCACGCGGCCTTCGGGCGTCAGCACTTTGATCTCGTAACGAAGGCGGTCGCGCCGCTCTTCCAGTTTCACTTCGATCACATCGCCCGGCAGGTGCTGGCCAACCAGCGCAAGGATACGCACGATCGGTAAGACCTCGCCGCGTTGGAGCGCCGCGCGCGCCACATCCTCGTCGCGATTGCGCTGCCTTGCAGCGGCAGCGCCCGCCGTCAGCGCCAGCGCGAGGAGGAGAATGGGAACGAGCGTCCTTCGCATGATGCAACCATAGCAAATGGGAACTGACACCAAGCTGACGGCCGGCTGGAGACGCTATTGGTCGTCTAATATAGCGCAACCGGCCAGAATTCCGAACTGACATCGCGCTGACGAGAGGCGGCGGCGGCATGTCAGGCAGCCCCCATTAGAACAGGGGCTTGTCGTGGACAGCGCAATCCGGCCCTGCCCCCGGCGAACAAAGGAGCCCCCAATGTCTGTCCGGTTCGAATCACTACTGGAGACCACAACCGTCGTCGCCAGCCTGATCGCCACCGCGTTTTTCTTTGGCATCATCGCCTCGACCAGCACAATCGCCGTGCCGAAATCATCCACGCCCGGCATTACGCAAATTCTGGAATTCCCCGCGGCTGAAATCCTGAACGCCGAGCCCGCAAAGGAATTCGCTAAAGCTAGACTGGCGTCGCGGCCCGGATGATTTACGGAAGTCAGGTCGGCGTTACGCGAATTCTTTTTGCCGGTGCGCTATTGGCGCCCGCGGTCCTCGCCGATAATACGGCGAGCGCTGCCCAATCGCTTGGCCCCAATGCGCGTCCGGTTGCGGGCGCCATGCGCATCGAGGCGGCTTCCGCTCCAATCATCGACGCCGACCTTTCCGATTCCGCCTGGGCAGGCGCCACGGTGATCGACCAATTGCGCCAGCGCGAACCCGACCCCGGCGCGCCCGCCACCGAACGCACCGTGCTTCGCGTGATGTACGACGCCAACAACATCTATTTCAGCGTCTATGCCTATGACAGCGCACCCGGCGAGATCGCCGTGCGCACGATCGCCCGCGACGGCCGCATCGACACCGGCGATTCCATCACCATCATGCTCGACCCCGGTCTGACGCGCCGCAACGCCTATGCCTTCACAGTAGGGCCGACCGGCGCGCGCGGCGATTCGCTGCTTCTGAACAATGCCGAGGAACTGGATGAGTGGGACGCGATCTGGAACGCGCGCGCGCGCCGCGTCGCCGACGGCTGGGTGGCGGAGGTCGCGATACCGTTCCGCAGCCTTTCCTATGACAGCGCCGGCAGCGATTGGGGTTTTGAATTTTCGCGCGACATCCGGCACAAGAATGAAGAGGTGCGCTGGTCGTCCACCAACCCCGCGTTGGAGGGGAGCGACATCTCGCAGTCGGGAACGCTCACTGGGATAACGAATATCGAGCCGGGCATCGGGCTCGACGTCCAGGTCTACGGCAAGATCGGCGCCAGGAACGACTGGCATCTGCCGGGCTCCGACACCGGGCTGGATGGGACTTTCGGCGGCAACGCGTTCTATAAAATAACGCCCGCCCTCACCGGCACGCTGACGATCAATCCCGATTTCTCCGACGCGCCGCTCGATTTGCGGCAGGTCAACACGTCGCGGTTCTCCCTTTTCTTTCCGGAGACGCGCGACTTTTTCCTGCACGACGCGGCGTCCTTCGAATTCGGCGGACAAAGTTTCGCCGGCGAGAACCGCGACACCAACAATGGACGCCCCTTCTTCTCGCGCAATATCGGCCTCGTCAACGGCGCGCCGGTGAGCATCATCGCGGGAGGAAAATTGTCGGGCGAATATGGCGGCTTCAATATCGGCGCTTTGAGCGTTCTGACCGACCGCACGCCCTTCACCGATCAGCAGGTGCTTTCCACCTTGCGCGTCACCCGCCCGGTGCTGGCGGAGTCGCGGCTCGGCTTCATTCTCACCCATGGCGATCCAACGGGCGCGAGCGAGAACAGCATCGCCGGCTTGGATTTCCAATATCGCAATTCCAATTTCCTCGGAGATGCCGTTCTGATCGCCGATGCCTTCTATCAGCGCAGCTTTTCGAACTTGTGGGGCGATGACGATTCCTTCGGCACCTCGGTCTCGTTCCCAAACGAGCCGTGGATCGGCGACATCGGGTTCAAGGAAATCGGCCGCAATTTCGATCCCGCCCTCGGCTTCGTCAACCGCACCGCGATCCGGCTTTATGAAGCGCAGGCGGACTACCGCTTCCGCTTCCAGGGTTCCTTCCTGCGCAACATCGACATCGGCACCGAAAATAAGGTGTTCACCGATTTGCACGACCGATTGGAGTCGCGCGAAAACGAGTTTGGGATCGATTTCCAAACGCGCGCCGACGACGAGCTTGAAATCAGCGTCACCAATTATTTCGAGAACATCCCCGAGCCGTTCGATCTGCCGAACAACATCTTCGTGTTGCCGCGAAAATATCAGTGGACGAATATCGGGCTGCAGTTCGAAAGCTCCGATGCCCGCCCGCTGGCCATCGAGGCGGAAATTTCCTGCTGTAGCTTCTACAACGGCCAAGCCGTCGAGGCTGCGGTGTCAGTCAGCTACCGCCCGAACGCGTTCTTCGAATTCGTCCCGGGTTGGGAAGGAAGCTTCATCGACCTGCCGCAAGGGTCGGTCGACATCCATGTCGTGACGGTCGATTCGGTAGTCAATTTCACGCCCGAGATGCAGCTCGCCGTCCAGGCGCAGTTCGACAACATCAGCAGGGACCTCGGCTTTCTCGCGCGCTATCGCTGGGAATATCAGCCGGGCAGCGAATTGTTCGTGGCGCTCGGCCAAAGCGCGGTGCTGCCCAGGAGCCGCTTCGTCGTCCAGACGACCCAGTTTTCGGTGCGCCTGGGCCATACGTTCCGGTTCTAGCCTGTGGCGGGCTTATGCTCAGTTCCGTGATATGCGCCGCCCGCACGATCCGGCATACTGAATTAACTAAAAAATCGCCGCGAGGCGCGGGGAAACATACCGGGGGTAATGTGCGTCTGATATTTGCGTGGGGCGCTGTAGGGGCGCCCGCGCTTGTCTTTGCGTTGTTGGGCAGTTCGTTCGCCCAACCGATGGCGCCGGTCGGCCAGGCATTCGTCAGGCCGAACGTCGCGGCGGTGCGCATCGATCCGTCCGAAGCCCCGACCATCGACGGCGACGTCTCCGACGCGGTCTGGGCCAAAGCGAACGTCATCGACCGCTTCATCCAGAAATCGCCCAATCCGGGCCAGCCTGCCACCGAACGCACCGTCGTGCGCATCCTCTACGACGCGAACAATCTCTATTTCAGTTTTTACAATTACGACGCCAACCCCGACCGTATCATCGTGCGCTCGATGCAGCGCGACGGACCGCTGTTCACCGCGGACTCGGTCGCCATCTATCTCGATCCCGGCCAGACGCGGCGCAACGCCTATAATTTCGAAATCGGCGCTTCGGGCGGCAGGACCGATCAGCTCGAACTCAACAACACCGAAGAACTGCGCGAGTGGGACACGATCTGGGAAGCGCGCTCGCGCCGCGTCGCCGATGGCTGGACGGCCGAGTTCGCGATTCCCTTCCGTAGCCTGTCCTACGACACGAACCAGACGACATGGGGATTCGATGTTTCGCGCCGTGTCCGGCACAAGAACGAACGGCTCTATTGGTCGGGCTTTAGCCCCAATCTCGAATTCACCGATGTCAGTCAATCGGGCGACCTGACCGGCATCAGCAACGTCACGCAAGGTCTGGGACTCGACGTCCAGGTCTACGGCAAGCTCGGCGGCAAGCACGATTGGGGTGTGCCGGGAGACGGCGCCGATCTTGCCTTCACCGTCGGCGGCAACGCCTTCTACAAAGTCACACCGGCGCTGACCAACACGCTGACGATCAACACCGACTTCTCGGACGCGCCGCTGGACGTCCGCCAGGTCAACACGACCCGCTTCTCTCTGTTCACGCCGGAGACGCGCGACTTCTTCTTGCAGGACATCGCGGCCTTCGAGTTCGGCGGCCGCAATTTCGGCCGCAACTCGCAGGACCGCGTGTCGAACAATGGCCGCCCGTTCTTCTCGCGCAATATCGGCATTTCCGGCGGCCAGCCGGTGAACATTGTCGTCGGCGACAAATTGTCGGGCCAATTGGGCGGATTCGATATCGGCGCGCTCAGCGTGCTCACGGCCGATACGCCGACCTCGTCGCGCGAATGCGTTCAGCCTTTGAACGAGCTCACCCGTTGCGGCGAATTGCTCTCGGTTTTGCGCGTCACCCATCCGGTGCTTTCCGAATCCAAGGTCGGCTTCATCGTCACCAATGGCGATCCTTCCGGGCTCACCGAGAACACGGTGGCGGGCATCGACCTGCAATATCGCAACTCCGATTTCTTCGGCCGCTATATCCTTCAGGGCGACGCCTATTATCAGCGCAGCTTTTCCAACACGTTCGGCGAGGACGATTCGGCGGCCGTCTCGTTGAACTTCCCCAACGAGCCTTGGTTCGGCGATTTCGTCTTCAAGCAGATCGGCACGGATTTCACGCCCGCGCTCGGCTTCGTCAATCGCACCAGCATCAGGCAATATACCGGTACGGTGTCGCATCTGGCGCGCTACCGGAACACCTATCTCAATCAGTTCGAGATCGGCACCAATTTCGAATACGTCACCGATCTCGACGACCGGCTGGAGTCGCGGGTGAACGACGTCTATGTGCGGCTGGTCTCCGCCATAGGCGACGAAGTCACCGCCAGGATCATCAACACCTATGAAAATGTCCCGGCCCTGTTCTTCCTGCCGCGAAAAGTGCCCGTGCTTCCCGGCCGCTACGAATGGAACAGCGTGGCTGTGCGGGTGCGCACGTTCGATGGGCGCCAGTTGCGGCTCGACAGCGAAGTCACCTGTTGCGGCTTCTTCGATGGAACCTCGCTGCGGACGCGGGTGATCCTCGCCTACCGGCCGAACGCCTATTTCGAGTTCATTCCGACCTATGACGGCACGTTCATCCGCATGCCGTCGGGCAATGTCGACATCCATCTTTTCTCGGTCGATTCCGTCATCAACTTCACGCCGGACATGCAGATCGCGATGCAGCTGCAATACGACAATATCAGCGCGAATTTCGGCTTCTCGGCGCGCTATCGCTGGGAATACGAGCCGGGCAACGAAATCTTCATAGGCGTCGCACAGGCCGCGATTATTCCTGGCCTAGTGCCGCGCTACACATTCATTCCCCGCATGACGCAGGTTTCGCTCCGGCTCGGCCACACGTTCCGTTTCTAGCCGAAGACCAGCAGCACCATCAGGAACGCCGCGTAGACCATGGGCGCCACCATGAGAGCGGCGGCGTGCTCGGGACGCCCGCGCCGATAGGCTTTCGACCCCGTCATCGCACCGGTAGCTGCGAAGACCGGAAGCGCAATAAAGAGAAACGCGATTCCCCAGGCCGTGCCGGCGCCCGAAACCCTGGCGATCTCGACGGCGCTTGCGGCCAGCCACGCGCCAAACAAAAACAGCACCGCATCGATCACCATGCAGAGCCGGAGCCAGATCGGCGGACGCATCACACCGTCTCGATTTCGGCGACGCCTTTGAGCGATTGCAGCACCGATTTGAGCTGCGGCGTCACCTGTACGCGTTTTGGAATCGCGATCTCGACTTCCTGGTTGGCATGGGCGCCGGGAACGACGAGCGTCACCAGCCCCTTGCCGGCTTTGGTCAATTGCGCGGCGATAGCCGGAATGGGCGCGGCGTCAGTGAGCCGGATCCTCAAGCCCTCGCCCGCATTGGCGGCCGCGGCATCGAGGTCTTCCACCGCGATAGCCCGCAGCTTCAATTCCCCGTCCATCCAATCGCCGACGACGCGCACCAGCAGCGAGCGCCCCGCTTCGAGAAAGCTGCGCGCCTGATTGAGCGCTTCGGAAAACACCATCACCTCGAACATGCCAGACGGGTCCGACAGGGCAATGAAAGCAAAGGGCTCGCCATTGCGGCCGCGGCGTTCCTGTTTGCGGATCACGGTGCCCGCGACAGTGGCTTTGACCGAAGACCGCCGCGCGTCGTTGAGAATATCCACATAGTTCGCGACCCCGAGCCGCTTCAACGCTTGCGCATAGGAATCGAGCGGATGGCCCGAAAGATAAAAACCGATGGCCGAGAATTCCTCGGTCAGCCGCTCGTGCACCGGCCAATCATTGGTGGCCGTCAGCGGCAGGGATTCGCGCGCCATGTCGGCGCCGCCGAACAGGCTCTCCTGCCCAGCGTCGCGATCGCGCGAATTGCGCGCGGCGCTGCCGAGAATGATATCGACGGATTCGACCAATTGCTTGCGGTTCTTGTTCAGCGCATCGAAGGCGCCGGCCCTGACCAGACTCTCGAAGGCGCGCTTGTTGATCAGCTTGGGATCGATGCGCTTGGCGAAATCGGCGATGGAGCGGAACGGCCCGCCCGCATCGCGCACGGCGACGACATGGTCCATCGCCTGGCGACCGACATTCTTCACCGCGGCAAGCGCGTAATAGATGGTTCCGCCGCCGAGCCGTTCGGCGTCGGCGGCCTTTCCCGCATCGCAGGCGAAATTGGCGAGGCTGCGATTGATGTCGGGCGCGCGCATCTCGATCCCGAGCCGCGCCGCTTCCTGACGGAAGACGTTGAGCCGGTCGGTATTGCCGATATCGAGCGTCATCGAGGCGGCGAGGAACTCGATCGGGTAATTCGCCTTGAGATACGCGGTCTGATAGGCGACTTGCGCGTAAGCCGCGGCGTGACCCTTGTTGAAGCCGTAGCCGGCGAATTTCGCCGCCTGCTCGAAAATCTGTTCGGAAATGTCGGCGGCGATGTTCTTCTGCTTGCCGCCATCGATGAATTTCTGACGATGCTGCGCCATTTCGGACGCGATCTTCTTGCCCATGGCACGGCGCAAAAGATCGGCCTCGCCCATCGTGTAACCGGCCAGCTCGCGCGCGATCTGCATGACATCTTCCTGGTACGTCATCACGCCGAAGGTTTCGGATAGGATCGGTTCGAGCAGCGGATCGAGATAATCGGGTTTCTCGCGGCCGTGCTTGCAGGCGATATATTTCGGAATCGAATCCATCGGGCCCGGACGGTACAGCGCGACAAGGGCGACCAGATCGTTGATGTGGTCGGGCTTGAGCTTCTTGATGAGGTCGCGCATGCCCTGGCTTTCGAGCTGGAACACGCCGACGCATTCGCCGCGCGCGAGCATTTCGAAAGTGGGCACATCGCCGAAATCGGCATGCTGCGTATCGACGTGAACGCCGCGCGCCTTGAGCAGTTCTTCGGTCTTGGCGATGACGGTGAGGGTCTTTAAACCGAGAAAGTCGAATTTGACGAGGCCGGCCTTCTCCGCATCCTCGTAATCGAACTGCGTCACCGGCATTTCGGAGCGTGGGTCGCGATAGAGCGGTACGATCTCGTCGAGCGGCCGATCGCCGATGACGAGGCCGGCGGGGTGGGTCGAGGCGTGCCGGTAGAAGCCCTCGATCTTTTCGACGATGGCGAAGAGCTGGGGAACCTTATCTTCCTGTCCCGCGATCTGGTTGAGACGCGGCTCGATGGCGCGCGCATCGCCCAAAGTGAAATGCTTGCCGGGGGGATTGGGGATCAGCTTGGCGAGCCTGTCGACCAGGCCGAAAGGCAGCTGCATGACGCGCCCAACATCGCGCACGGCCGCGCGCGCCTGGAGCGAGCCCAGCGCGATGATCTGCCCCACGCGGTCGCGGCCATATTTTCCCTGCACGTAGCGCACGACTTCGTCGCGGCGCTCCTGACAGAAATCGATGTCGAAATCCGGCATCGAGATACGTTCGGGATTGAGGAAGCGCTCGAACACCAGGCCAAAGCGCAAAGGATCGAGATTGGTGATGTCCAGCGCCCAGGCGACCAGCGAGGCCGCGCCGGACCCGCGCACGCCGACCGGAATGCCGTTACCGCGCGTCCATTTCATGAAGTCGGACACGATCAGAAAATAGCCCGGGAACCCCATCTTGATGATGACGCCGAACTCGAATTCCAGCCGGTCCCAATAAAGCTGTTCTTCGGCATGAAGCCCGTGTTCCGAAAGACGGCGCTTCAAGCCGGCGCGCGCCTGGGCCCGCAATTCCTCTTCGGGCGAAAGGCCGGATTCGGGAACGAATTGCGGCAGGATGGGAGTGCGCGTCTTCGGACGGTAGGCGCAGCGCTGCGCGATCTCCATCGTGTTCGCGATGGCCTCGGGCAGATCGGAGAATAGCGCGGCCATTTCCTCGGCGCTCTTGAAACGATGCTCGGGCGTTAGCCGGCGGCGGTCCTGAACGTCGATGAACGTGCCTTCGGCGATGCAGAGAAGCGCGTCATGGGCCTCGTACATCTCAGCGCGGCAGAAATGCACGTCATTGGTCGCGACCAGCGGTAAGTCTTTCGCGTAAGCAAGGTCGATCAGCTTTTCCTCGACCGCCGCTTCATTGGGCAGACCGTGGCGTTGCAACTCGACATAGAGCCGGTCGCTGAACGCGGCGGACAATTTGTCGAGCGCGGCGTCGGCCGCCTGCGGCTGGCCTTCGGCGATCAGGCGGTCGATCGGTCCGCGGGGACCGCCCGTAAGACAGATGAGACCCTCGGCATGGGCGCAAAGCCGCGAGAGGCTCGCATGCGGCAGATCGCCCGGTTGCACGTCGAGATAGGCGCTGGACAGAAGCTTCGAGAGATTGACGTAGCCGACATCGTCTTTGACGAGGATCGCGATCGAAGGATAGGCGTGGACCGTGTGGACATGGTTCTGGTTGGGCGATGCGGCTGTCTCGAGGTCCACCGAGAGCGTGACCCCGACGATGGGCTGAACCCCCGCCTTCGACAGCGTATCGGCGATCTCATAGACGCCGAACAGATTGTCGGTGTCGGTGACGGCGACGGCGGGCATGCGCATCTCGCGCGCCAGACTCGCCAATTCCTGCGGCCGCACGGCACCCTCGAGCAGCGAATAGGCGCTGCGCACGCGCAAATGCACGAAACTCGAATAGCCTTCCAGCTTCGGACTGGTTGGTTTGGGGCTTGGCTTGGATTGGACGCCCATAACTCACTCTCACGCGCCGATTCAGTGCCCGACTATCGGCCAGCCTTGCCGCCCCCGCCCACACGGCCACCGTAAGAACGCCAACGCTCCACAGAAATTCATGCCAGCAGCGTTTGTCCCGCGACCGCCAATATCAAGGCCGACGCCAGAAACACCAGCATGCTCAAACCCGCCAAAGCCTCTTGAATCAACAGCGACATCGTTTCCTCCCGCCAATTTGAGGAATGTTCTTATTATGTTCTCATTAGGGCTGTCAAGAACAAAACAGGATCAAATGGCCAGACGGGTCTCGACCAGCGTGCCCTTATCGAGCACCAGGGTACGGTCCATCTTCTCCGACAGGGCGTAATTGTGGGTGGCGATGAGAGCGGTCAGTCCTTCGGAACGGACAAGCTGGATCAGCACTTCGAACACCCCATCCGCGGTCCTCGGATCGAGATTGCCGGTGGGTTCGTCCGCCAGCAGCACGCGGGGGGAATTGGCCAGCGCGCGGGCAATGGCGACGCGCTGCTGCTCGCCGCCCGACAATTGCGAGGGGCGATGTTCGATCCGTTCGGCCAATCCGACCAGCGTCAGAAGCCGCTTCGCCTCCACCGCAGCAGGCCCCCGCTCGCGCCCGGCGATGCGCAGCGGCATGGCGACGTTTTCCTCGGCGGTGAATTCGGGCAGCAGATGATGGAATTGATAGACGAAGCCGAGCGCCTGGCGCCTAAGCTCGGTGCGCCGCTTCTCGGGGAGTTGCGAGGCCGCCTCGCCCGCCACATAGACCTCGCCCGAACTCGGCGCCTCCAGAAGTCCGGCGATATGCAGGAGCGAGGATTTTCCGGCCCCCGATTGACCGACCAGCGCGACGATCTCGCCCGGCTTGAGGATGAGCGACACGTCCTTGAACACCACGAGCTCGCGGCTCGCCTGTTTGTAGATGCGCGTGACGCGCTCCAGCGTCAGCGGTCCATTATTCATAACGCAGCGCCTCTACGGGATCGAGACGCGCGGCGCGCCACGACGGATAGAGCGTCGCGAAGAACGACAGCGTCAGCGCCATCGCCACCACGGCGACGACATCGCCCACCTGGATCAGCGAGGGCATCCGGCTGAGGAAATAGATTTCCGGCGGGAACAATCCGATCCCGAAGGCGGAGGACAGGAACTGGCGGATGTTCTCGACATTGGCGCTGAACACGATGCCGAGGACGACGCCCGAAAACGTGCCGATGACGCCAATGGCGGCGCCCGCGATAAAAAAGATTCGCATCACCGAGGCCTGGCTCGCGCCCATCGTGCGCAGGATGGCGATGTCGCCGCCCTTGTCCTTCACCAGCATGATGAGGCCAGAAACGATGTTCAGCGCCGCCACCAGGATGATCAAGGTGAGGATCAGGAACATCACATTGCGCTCGACGATGAGGGCGCCGAACAGGCTCGAATTCATCTGCTGCCAATCGAGCACGCGGGCATATTCGCCGGCCGCCAGCGCGACGGAGGTGCGCAATTCGCCGACCCGGTCGGGGTCTGTCACCATCACTTCGATGCCGCCGACAACGTCGGTGAAGCCGAAGAAAAGCTGCGCCTCGGTCAGCGGCATGAAGATGACGGTCTGGTCGTATTCCGACATGCCGACATTGAACGTGCCCGAGACGCGATAGGTCTTGATCCGGGGCGTCGTGCCGAACGGCGTCACCGCTCCCTTGGGCGCGACCAACGTCACCGTCATTCCGGGCACGAGGCCAAGCCGCTGGGCGAGCCGCAGGCCCAGGATCACCGAATCCCCGCCCTCGAAACCGTCCAGCGACCCTTGCGACAGGCTGGACGAGACGGTCGTCAGCCGCTGCAAATCGGCAAGCTCGATGCCGCGCACCAAGGCCCCGAATGAGGTCGTTTCGGTATTGACGAGGACCGTGCCCTCGATGATCGGGATGGCGCCGGTGACGCCCGGCAGGGCGCGGATCCGCGTCGCGGCCGCATCGTAATCGGGCACCCCGCCGGTGATGCTCTGCACGATCAAATGTCCGTTCAACCCGAGGATCCGGCCCAGAAGCTCGGCGCGGAAGCCGTTCATCACGCTCATCACGGTGATGAGGGTGGCGACGCCGAGCGCGATCCCGATCAGCGAGAAGCCCGAAATGACCGATATGAAGCTTTCCTGCCGCTTGGCCCGAAGGTAGCGGCCGGCGATCATCCATTCGAATCCGGAAAAGGGGCGTGTAAAACCGGCCATGTGGCGCTTTTATCCAGCGAATCGCTTCTATAGTTCTATGGAACCGATCTAATAACGCAATTTGGCGATTTACGGAGCCTATTAAGATGCAAAGAGCTTTGAGCGTTCACCGGAGCGACGGAGCACGCTCGAATTTTCCCAATTGGTATCAGGCCGTAGTCAGGGAAGCCGACATGGCCGAAATTTCGCCCGTGCGCGGCTGCATGATCATCAAACCGTGGGGCTATGGGGTCTGGGAGCTTATCCAGAAGGAACTCGACAAGCGCATCAAGGACGCCGGCCACGACAATTGCTATTTCCCGCTGTTCATCCCCCTCTCCTTCATCGCCAAGGAGGCCAGCCATGTCGGAGGCTTCGCCAAGGAGATGGCGGTCGTCACCCACCACCGGCTGAAGACGATCGACGGCAAATTGCAGCCAGACCCGGATTCGAAACTGGAGGAGCCTCTGATCGTCAGGCCGACCTCGGAAACCATCATCGGGGACGCGTTCTCGCGCTGGATCAAAAGCCACCGCGATCTGCCGATGCTGATCAATCAATGGGCGAACGTGGTGCGCTGGGAGATGCGCACGCGGCTGTTCCTGCGAACGACGGAATTCCTCTGGCAGGAAGGCCACACCGCGCACGCCGATGGCCACGAGGCGATGGAAGAGACCTTGCGGATTCTCGACCTCTACCGCGAATTCTCGGAGAAGATCCTCGCCATGCCGGTGATAGATGGCGAGAAATCGGCGAACGAACGTTTCCCCGGCGCCGTGAAAACCTATTCCATCGAAGCGATGATGCAGGACGGCAAAGCGCTGCAAGCCGGCACCTCGCATTATCTCGGCACGCATTTCGCCGAGGCGCAGAATATCCGCTTTCAGAACGAGACCGGCGAGCTGACGCTCTGCCACACGACGAGCTGGGGCGTCTCCACGCGACTGATCGGCGGCGTGATCATGACGCATGGCGACGATGACGGCTTGCGCCTGCCGCCGACCATCGCGCCCAAGCAGATCGTCATCGTGCCGATGCTGCGCGGCAAGCCCGAAGACGCCGACGTGCTCGGCTTCTGCCACAGACTGACCGACGCGCTGTCGCAGATGAAGGTCTATGGCCAGCCGATCCGCGTGCTGTTCGACACCAAGGACGTCAAATCCGCCGACAAGCGTTGGAACTGGGTGCGCCGCGGCGCCCCCATCATCGTCGAGATCGGTCCGCGCGATGTGGCCAACGGCGTCGTCAGCTTCATGCGGCGCGACAGTCTACGCGACGGCGACAAGGTGAAATCCCATTCGATGCCGCGCGACGAATTCGTCGCCGGCGCGGCGGGGCTGCTGAACCAAATCCAGGCGACGCTGTTCGCCGAAGCGAAGAACCGGCTCGAATCCAATATCAGGAGCGACATCACCAGCCCCGGCGCGCTGGCGGAATATTTCGGCGCAGGCAAAGACGACGATGAAGCGGACGAGTTCAAAGGCTGGGTGCGCGCGCCCTGGTCGAACCCGACGGGGGCCGCGCTCGCCGGAATCGAACAGCAGTTGAAGTCGCTGAAGCTGTCGATCCGCAACGCGCCGATGGATCAGGACGAAAGCCACGGGCCCTGCATCTTCACCGGCGAAAAGGGCGTGCAGGACATCCTGATCGCGCGGTCGTACTAGGCGCGGGCACGCCGTCCCGCGCGCGCCAGTTCCAATTCGCGATAGAAGGTGTAAAGGCCGGAGCCGATGATGAGGAGCGTTCCGACGACGCCCCAGATATCGGGCACGTCGCCCCATACCATGAAGCCCGCGAGCGTCGCCCACACTGCGCCGGTGTAGCGGAACGGCGCCACCACCGAGATCGCGCCCATGCGCAGCGCGCTGATATAGAGAAGATTGGCAAAGGCGACGAGACAGCCCGACGCCAACAGATAAAGCGTCTGGTCACCGCTGAGCGCGCGCCAATCGCCGGCCGCGGCGCCCGGCAGTGCCACAAGGGCGCTGATAGAGACCGCGGTCAGCGCCACCATGATGGAGGGAATGTGGCCCGCGATGCGCGAGGTGATGAGATCGCGCACCGCCCAGGCAAAAGCGGTCACCAGGGTGATCAGGACATAGATATTGGAGGCGCCGCCGCCCGGCCCCGCCACCATAAAGACGCCGATGAACCCGACGATAATCGCCGTCCAGCGCCGCCAGCCGACCTGCTCCTTGAAGACAAACGCCGACAGCGCCACCAGGATGATCGGCACCGTCAGAAGGATCACCGTGCTCTGGCCGATCTGCACATGGGGCAGCGCCGTCACGAAAGCGAAAAGGCCGATCCCTTCGAGCACGCTGCGCCACAGCACGGCCGGATCGCGGATCGCACGCCAATGCCGCAAAGCGCCGAGCCGCCAGGCTATGGCGATGAGAATCGGAAGCGCGATGGTGTTCCGCAACACCACGATCTCGCTGGCGGGAAGGCCGCCCTCTCCGGCGAGCTTGGTGAAGGTGTCGCTGGCGGCGAACACGGCGCGGCCCGCGACCATCAAGCCGATGGCGCGCAGATTCTCGCCGGCGAAAAGCAAAGCGTTGCTCATGCGCCGCTAACGGGCATGGGCAGCGTGTGCGGTCAAGAGGCTGCCGAAGGCAGATCCTCGCTGAAGATGAGGTGGTTGCCCGACGGGTCGATGACGGCGAGTTGCCTTACGCCCCAAGGCATCTTTTCGATGCCTGGATTCATATAGCGGTACTTCTTGGCCTGAAGTTCCGCGTGTAGCGCGTCGATGCCCGACATGGGCACGATGACCCTGACGCCCGGACTACCGTCGCCATGATGCTCCGAGAGATACAGCTTCAATCCGGCCCGCGACACCTGCATGAAAAGCGGCGCGTTGTCGTGGAAGCGATGTTCCAAATCCACCGTGAAACCGAGGAAGCCGAGATAGAATTCCTTGGCCTTCTCCACCGAGAAAATTCGCAGGATCGGAACCGGTGCGCAGAGCGGCAGATTTTCCAAGCCCTTGAGCCGCACATCGACGCCGGCACGGCGCAATTGACGGTTCTGTGAGCGCAGCTCGGCGTAAATGTCCGTGCTGATTTCCACATCCGCCGTACCCGGAACATCGGCGGACGCCACGGGCCTTCCATAGGCGTCAACGCCCGGCACGTAATCGGTGGACGTCGTGGGGTCCACGCAGGCGGGCGGCGGCGGGAGCGGTTTCTTGCCGTCCGCGGCGAGCGCCGGAAGGCCGGCGGCCATCAGGATTGCGCAAAGGATGAAATGCTTCATGGCCGATCCCACGAGATGAGGCCCACCCAGGATGATCGCAAAAGCTTAATTTTGCCCATATTGTCGGCGCGAGCATGAGGGCTCGATGGTTTCGAGCAGCGCCAAGACGGTAAACGAATATCTCAAATCGCTGCCCGACGACCGTCGCAAGGCCATCGCCAAGGTGCGCGGCGCAATCCGCAAGAATCTGCCCAAGGGTTATGTGGAAATCATGCAGTACGGAGGAATCTCCTACTCCGTTCCGCTGAAGATCTACCCTAAGACCTATAACGGCCAAGCATTGAGCTATGCGGGGCTCGCTTCGCAGAAGAACCACATGGCCGTCTATCTGATGGGCATCTATGGCATTGCCGACCTGCGCCGCTGGTTCGAGGCCGAATACAAAAAAACGGGCAAGCGGATGGATGTCGGAAAATGCTGCGTGCGGTTCAGGAAACTTGACGACCTGCCGCTGGAGTTGGTGGGCGAGGCCATCGCGCGCGTACCGATGAAGGATTTCATCGTGCTCTATGAAAAGGCGCGCGGCGGCTCTTTGCGCAAAGCGCGTCAGGGCTGAAGGTAATAGGTGATGTAGGCCCAGTCGGCGACGCCCCACAGGATCGCGGCGAGCACCGTATTGATAATCAATTTGCGCTTGAGGCCGTGGACGATAGGCGCGCCGGGCTCCGACCCTGGAACGATGTCTTTCGCTTCGTGCTGGCTGCGAATGCCGAAGGGCAGGATCGCGAACAGCAAGATCCACCAGATGATAAAAAACAGCGCGGTTCCGAGAGCCCAGGGCATGTGATCACCTTCCGTGTGGTGGCGAGATTACCCCCCTTCCGGCCCTTCGGGCCACCTTCCCCCACAAGGGGGGAAGGTGTTTTAAATTTCGACGGTCTCGACGCGCACGACTGGCTTCTTGCCCCAAATGTCGTTGGCGGCGCGGCGCGCGGCGATGCGGACCTGTTCCTTGATGTCGCCACCGCCCTTGCGTTTGCCGTTGAGGGCGCGTTCGATGGCTTCCCTGACGGGTTCCCGCACCACATCCGGCACGCCTTCCATATGCACCACCGGATCGGCGGCGGGCCGCCCTTTGCGGTCGAGCACCAGCGTCACGCCGATGAAGCCCGCATAGGCGAGCGAGCGGCGCCCGCGGGCGAGACCCTCGTCCTCATGCAGCAGCACGTTGCCGTCAAGATGCAAGCGGCCGGCCGGCGCTTCGTCGATCACTTCGGCTTTACCGGGCGCAAGGCGCAGCATCTCGCCGTTCTGGAGCACCACCGCTTCGGGCACTTGAAGCTCGCGGGCGAGCCGTGCGTGCTCGCTCATATGGCGCAATTCGCCGTGGACGGGGATAGCGATCCTCGGCTTCACCCAGGCATACATCGCCGCCAATTCGTCGCGGCACGGATGCCCCGAAACGTGGACGAAATGGTCCTGTTCGGTCAGCACCGCGACGCCGCGCGCCGCCAATTGGTTTTGCAGCTCGAAAATCGAAAGATCGTTCCCCGGAATGATACGCGAGGAGAAGATCACGGAATCGCCCTCGCCGAGGCTGACATAGGGATGCTCGCCGGCCGCGATACGGGCGAGCGCGGCGCGCGGCTCACCCTGACTGCCGGTGCAGAGCAGCAACGCGCGGTTGGGCGGCAGCAGCGGCGCTTCTTCCTCTTCGCGCGTCTTGGGAAAATCGCGCAAATATCCGGTCTCGCGGGCGCACATCACCATGTGGCGCATGGCGCGCCCGACCAGCACGATCTCGCGCCCATGGGCACGCGCCGCATCGGCGATGGATTGCAGCCGCGCCACGTTGGACGCGAAGGCCGTCACGGCGACGCGGCCCTTGAGCGAGCCGATCAGCGTATGCAGCGATTTTTTTACGTCGGCTTCGGAGCCGGATTCGCCGGGCACCAGTGCATTGGTGGAATCGCAGACGCAGGCGAGCACGCCCTCCTCGCCAAGCTTGCGCAAGCGCGCATCGTTCGTCACCTCGCCCAATTGCGGATCGGGATCGAGCTTCCAATCGCCGGTATGGACGACAACGCCCAAGGGCGTGCGGATGGCGATGGCGTTGGGTTCGGGAATCGAATGGGTGATGGAGATGAATTCCATTGCGAAGGGGCCGAGCGTCAGATTGCCGCCGAGCGGCACCACCTTCACGCGCAACCGCGTTTCAAGGCCGGCCTCTTCGAGCTTGTGCCGCACCAGTCGCGCGGTGAACGGCGTCGCATAGACCGGACATCTAAGCCGCGGCCACAGATGGGCGACCGCGCCGATATGATCCTCATGACCGTGGGTCAGCACGAGGCCGAGCACATCCTCGCGGTTCTCTTCGAGAAAGCGGATGTCGGGCATCATCACATCGACGCCGGGTGTCGTCGCCTCGCGCCCAAACAGCACGCCGCAATCGACGATGATCCATTTGCGCGCATCGGGTGGGCCATAGCCGTAGCAATTCAGATTCATGCCGATCTCGCCCGCTCCCCCTAAGGGGAGAAAGACCAGCTCGTCATTCGCGCGCGGAGCAGCCAAGTCGAAAATCACGCGGGTCGGCTGCGCGCGGCATTGCGCGCATAGAGGAGAGTCAACCCGCGCACCGTCAGATCGGGATCGGCATGGTCGATCGTGGTCACTTGACGGTGGAATATCGAAGCAAGCCCGCCGGTCGCGATCACGGTCATCGGTTTCTGATACTCCGCCTTGATCCGTGCGATCAGCCCTTCGGTGAGGCCGACATAACCCCAATACATGCCCGATTGCATCGCCGAGACGGTATCCTTGCCGATCACCGCCTGCGTGCGATGGAAACCGACGCGCGGCAGCATGGCGGCCGCCTGGTGCAGCGCTTCGGCGGAAAGATTGATACCAGGCGCGATCACACCTCCCTCATAGTCGCCATTTTCGGCGACGACATCGAAGGTTGTGGCGGTGCCGAAATCGACGACGATCAGTGCGCCCTTATAGCGTTCATGCGCGGCGACGGCGTTGACGAGGCGGTCGGCGCCAACTGCCTCGGGGTGGTCGACATTGATGCCGATGCCGAGCTTGACGTCGGGATCGCCGATGATGACCGGCTCGCAATTGAGATAGCGGCGGCAGAGATTGCGCAGATCGAACAATGCCCCGGGCACGACCGTCGCTATGATCGCCTGATCGAGATCGGCGAAGGAAAGCCCCTGAAGTTCAAGCAAGCCCGACAGCCATACCGCATATTCGTCCGAGGTGCGGCTCGTCTTTGTCGCCGCGCGCCATTGCGTGCGGATGGTTTCCCCATCGCAGACGGCGAAGACGATATTGGTATTGCCGGCGTCGATGGCGAGCAGCATGTCTAGCCTTGAAAGAACACATCGGCGGCGGTGATGCGCCGCAATGACCCGCCCGCCTCGCGAAGGAGCAATGCACCGTCAGGGTCCAAATCTTCAAACACGCCGACAACCTCGCCGTCCAAGAGCCGCGCGCGGATGGTTTCGCCTAAGCCCGCCGCCCGCGCCAGCCAAGCTTCGCGAATGGGAGCGAAACCTTGAGCCCGCCAGACCTCATACCATGCGCACCAGCCACTCGCGAGGCGCGGCAGAACGGCGTCGGGGGTTGGCGCCGTGCCGGCGGCGGCTTTCAGGGAGATGGCCGGAAATTCGGTCTTTTCAGGATGTTGCGCGAGGTTGATGCCGATACCGATGGCAAGCGCGTCGCCCTGTTGCTCGAGCAGGATGCCGGCGGTTTTCCGCCCCTGAAGCAGCACATCGTTGGGCCATTTCAGCGTGGGCTTAGAAGCGGGCGCAAGAGCTTCGATGGTCTCGGCAACGGCAAGGCCGGCCACGAAGCAGAGTTGGTGCGCGTTCGCCGGCGCGTCGATCAGAAGCGTCGCGAAAAGATTTCCCTCTTGCGATACCCATTCGCGGCCGCGCCGCCCGCGCCCTGCCGTCTGTTCCGCCGCAACGATCCAAAGCGGACCCTGCGTGCCGGCGCGCGCAAGCCGCTTGGCTTCTTCATTGGTGGAATCGATGGACCCGTACCGGTGGAACGGCCAATCCGTCACGGAAAGAGCGACGCCGCCGCCGCTGCCGCTACATTCACCAGAGGCGATGCGACGAGGATGAAGAACAGCGTGAAGATTCCGGACGCGGCGACGATGGCGGCAAGGGACGCGCCCATCTTGGGCTCGAAGACGGGCGCCGGCTCGTCGAAATAGATGATCTTGACGATGCGCAGATAATAGTAAGCCCCAACCACGCTGGCGACGACGCCGATCACGGCGAGCGGATAGAGCCCCGCTTTCACCGCCGCGAGGAACACATAGAACTTCGCGAAGAATCCGGCCAAGGGCGGAATGCCCGCAAGGGAGAACATCAGCATGGCGAAGACGAAGGCGTAACCGGGCCGCGTCTGCGCCAGACCGGAAAGATCGGAGATCGTCTCGACCTGATGATCGCCGCGCCGCATCGCAAGGATACAGGCGAAGACACCGATATTGGTGATCAGATAGATCAGAAGATAGATGAGAATGCCCTGCACGCCTTCCGGCGTTCCCGCGGCGAGACCGACCAGTACATAGCCCATATTGGCGATGGAACTGTAGGCCATCAGGCGCTTGATGTTGTTCTGCCCGATGGCGGCGAAGGCGCCCAACACCATCGAACAGATCGAGACGAAGATGATGATCTGCTGCCATTGGTCGATGGCGCCCGGCAGTGCCTCGACCATCACGCGCACGAAGAGGGCCATGGCCGCGATCTTGGGCGATGCGGCGAAGAACGCCGTGATCGGCGTCGGCGCGCCTTCATAGACGTCGGGCGTCCACATATGGAACGGCACCGCGGAGACTTTGAAGGCAAGGCCGGAAATCAGGAACACGAGGCCGAAGATGACGCCGACCGATGCGGCGCCCCCCTCCAGGCTCATGGCGGCGCCCGCAAAGGATGTCGTGCCGGCGAAACCGTAGATCAGCGAAATGCCGTACAGCATCATGCCCGACGACAGCGCGCCGAGGACGAAATATTTGAGGCCCGCTTCGGATGAGCGGACATTGTCCCGGTCGAACGCGGCGAGCACGTAGAGCGCCAGGCTCTGCAATTCGAGCCCGAGATAAAGCGTCAGAAAATCGCCGGCCGAAGCCATCAGCATCATGCCGAGCACGGAGAAGATGACGAGGATGGGAAATTCGAAGCGGCCTATGCGGGCACGCTCGAGGAAATCCTCCGACATCCACAGCACAAGCACGGCGCCGCCGAGCACGAGCAGCTTTATCAGACGCGCGAATTCATCGACGATCAGCGCCGTCCCAAAGGCCGCCACTCCCTGTCCCACCACCACCGCCACGCCGGTGATAAGCAGCAACACCATCGCGGCGCGCGACAGCACGCGGTGAGAGTGCTCACCGGCGAAGACGCCGAGCATCAGAAGCGCCATACCGCCGACAGCCATCATGAATTCGGGCGTAAGTACCTGGAGGTCGCGGAGCATCATGGCCGCGCCTCCGTTGCGTTTGCCTGCGCGATTGCCTGCTGGTGGAATTCAACCAAATGCGCGACCGAGGCCCGCGTCACATCGAAGACGGGTTTGGGATAGACGCCGAAGAAAATGGTGATGATGACGAGCGGCGCGAGACAGACGATCTCGGTCGGCGTCAAATCCATGATGTCCCTCAGCGACGGCTTTTCCAGCCGCCCGAAAATGACGCGGCGATAGAGCCACAGCGCATAGGCCGCCGACAGCACCACTCCGGTGGTGCCGACGATGGCGAGCCAGGTATCGACCTTGAAGGCGGCGAGCAATGTCAGGAATTCGCCGACAAAGCCGCTGGTGCCCGGCAAGCCGACATTGGCGAGCGTGAACACCATGAAGCAGGCGGCATAGATCGGCATGCGCTCGACGAGGCCGCCATAGGCCGCGATCTCGCGCGTGTGGATGCGGTCATAAACGACGCCGACGCAGAGGAACAGCGCGCCCGAGACGATGCCGTGCGACAGCATCTGGAAGATGCCGCCATCGATGCCTTGCTGCGTGAAGGTGAAAGTGCCGAGGCTGACAAGCCCCATATGGGCGACCGACGAATAGGCGATCAGCTTCTTCATGTCTTCTTGCGCCAGCGCCACCAGCGAGGTGTAGACGATGGCGATCAGCGACAGCGTGAAGATGAAATAGGCGAATTGCTCGCTGGCCAGCGGGAACATCGGCAGCGAGAAGCGCAAGAAGCCGTAGCCGCCCATCTTCAACAGAATGCCGGCGAGGATGACCGAGCCCGCGGTCGGGGCCTCGACATGGGCATCAGGCAGCCACGTATGCACCGGCCACATCGGCAGCTTCACCGCGAAGGACGCTAGGAACGCGAACCACAGCCATGGCTGCATCGCGGCGGGGAATGGATGCTGGCCGTCGAGCAGCACGGCGATATCGGTGGTGCCGGCCTGCCAATACATCGCCATGATGGCGAGCAGCATCAGCACCGAGCCGAGCAGCGTGTAGAGGAAGAATTTGAACGTCGCATAGACGCGCCGCGCCCCGCCCCACACGCCGATGATGAGGAACATCGGGATCAGACCGCCCTCGAAGAAGACGTAGAACACGACGAGGTCGAGCGCACAGAAGACGCCGATCATCAGCGTTTCGAGCACGAGGAACGCGACGATATATTCGCGCACGCGTTTGTGGATCGCATCGCTGGCGAGAATGGAGATCGGCATCAACAGCGCGGTCAGCACCACGAACAGCACCGAAATGCCGTCGACGCCCATCTTGTAGCCGATGCCGCCGCCCAGCCAATCGGCGGTTTCGACGAATTGGAAGTCGGCGGTGCTGGTGTCGAAATTCGCCCACAGTACGAGCGACAGCACGAAATCGGCCAGCGTCACCACCAGCGCGATCAAACGCGTGGTGGAATCGCTGCTGCGCAAAGCCAGAATCAGCGCCGCACCCAACAACGGCAAAAAGGTGATGATGGAAAGGATCGGTAGGCCCGCCATCACACCGGCCCTCCCGAGAACAGGAACCAGGTGATGAGCGCCGCGACGCCGACCAGCATCGCGAAGGCGTAGTGGTAAACATAGCCAGATTGCAGCAGGACCGCACCGCGCGTGGCATCGAGCACGCGCTTGGAAATGCCATCGGGGCCGAGCCCGTCGATGATCATCCCATCGCAGATTTTCCATAGCTTGCGTCCCAGCCATTTGGCGGAGCGCACGAAGATAAAGTCATAGAGCTCGTCGAAATACCATTTTTTGTAGAGGAAGGTGTAGAGCATCCCGCCGCGCGCAGCCATTTGCGGCGGCAATTCGGGATGCAGGATGTAATAATAGTAGGCGACATAGAGCCCGATCAGCGAGACGACCAGGGGCGCGAGGATCACCCATTCGGGGATCGCGCCTTCGGCATGTTCATGGACGATGAGCGCGCCGCGCCAGAACTCCGCCTGCCCTTCTCCGACGAACAGAGCGAAGAACAACATGCCGGCGAACAGCGCGCCCACCGACAGCACGACGAGCGGGATCATCATCGTGGCGGGCGATTCATGCGCCTCCTCCCAATGATGGTGATCGCCGCGAATGGGGCCGTTGAAGGTCATGAACATCAGACGCCAGGAATAGAACGAGGTCATGCCGGCGGCGACGATGCCAAGCGTGAAGGCGTACATGCCCGGCCCCGTATGCGCCATGAAGGCCGATTCCAAGATCATGTCCTTGGAATAGAAGCCGGCCGCGCCGATGTGCAGGAAGGGGATGCCGAGCCCGGTCAGCGCGATCGTGCCGATCAGCATCATCGCCCAGGTGTAGGGGATCTTCTTCATCAGTGCGCCCATGTGGCGCATGTCCTGCTCGTGATGCATCGCGTGGATGACGGAACCCGCGCCCAGGAACAGCAGCGCCTTGAAGAAGGCGTGGGTGAAGAGGTGGAACATGGCGGTGTTGTAGGCCGACACGCCGGCGGCGAAGAACATGTAGCCGAGCTGCGAACAGGTCGAATAGGCAACAACGCGCTTGATGTCATTCTGGAAGAGTCCGACCGACGCCGCGAAGAACGCGGTCGAGGCGCCGACGACCGCCACGACATCGCGCGCGATGGGCGCCAGCTCGAACAGCGGCGAGGCGCGGCAGACGAGGAACACGCCGGCCGTCACCATGGTGGCGGCATGGATCAGCGCGGAAACCGGCGTCGGGCCTTCCATCGCGTCGGGCAGCCAGGTGTGCAGGAACAATTGCGCCGATTTTCCGCACGCACCGATAAACAGAAGGATGCAGAGCGTCGTCAGGATATCGACCTGATATCCGGCGAAGGCGAACGTCTTGCCCGCCATCATCGGCGCGGCCATGAAGATCGCGTCGAAATCGAGCGTGCCGAATACCGCCCACAGGCCGAAGACGCCGAGCGCGAAACCGAAATCGCCGACGCGATTGACGAGGAACGCCTTGATGGCGGCGGCGTTGGCGGAGGGTTTCTCGAACCAGAAGCCGATCAGGAGATAGGAGGCGAGGCCCACACCCTCCCAGCCGAAGAACATCTGCAAGAGATTGTTCGACGTCACCAGCATCAGCATGGCGAAAGTGAACAGCGACAAATAGGAGAAGAAGCGCGGCCGGTGCGGGTCTTCGTGCATGTAGCCGACGGAATAAAGATGCACGAGCGAGGAAACGCCGGTGACGACGACCAGCATCACCGCGGTCAGCGAGTCGATGCGCAAGCTCCAATCGACCCGGAAGTCGCCGGATTCGATCCAATTAGCGATGGGCACAATCGCCGAATGGCCCAGCATCGTGACGTCGTAGAAGGCGTAACAGGAGAGCGCGGCCGAAACGAACAACAGACCGGTCGTCACCAATTCAGACGCGCGTGCGCCGATGGCGCGGCCGAAGAGGCCGGCGATGGCCGAACCCAGAAGCGGCAAGAAGACAATGGCCGTGTACATGCGCCCCTGCTCAGCCCTTCATCATGTTGATGTCTTCCACGGCGATGGTGCCGCGGTTGCGGTGATAGACGACGAGGATGGCGAGCCCGATGGCGGCTTCGGCGGCGGCGACGGTGAGAATGAAAAGCGCGAAGACCTGCCCGACAAGATCGCCGAGGAAGGCCGAGAAGGCGACGAAATTGATGTTCACCGCGAGCAGGATCAGCTCGATCGACATCAGGATGACGATGACGTTCTTGCGGTTGATGAAGATGCCGAACACGCCGATGGTGAACAGAGCGGCGGCGACGAAAAGGTAATGCCCGAGCCCGATGACCATGCTCAGCTCCCCTGCCCCGGCTTGACGTCGCGCATTTCGATGGCGTCGGCGGGCTGGCGCGCATTCTGGCGGCTGATCGATTGGCGGCGGACATCGGGGCGGTGCCGAAGCGTCAGCACGATGGCGCCGATCATGGCGACGAGCAGGATCAGCCCGGCGGTCTGGAAGTAGAAAATATAGTCGGTGTAGAGGATACGCCCGAGAGCCTCGGTATTGGTGACGCCGGCGGGCGTCGGACGCAACGGCGCGCCGGGATCGGCCGTCCACACGAACATCACGAAGGCGAGCTCGAAGAAGATCAGCCCGCCGATCACGGCGCCGAGCGGTAGGTAGTTCATGAACCCGCGCCGGAGCTCGACGAAGTCGATGTCGAGCATCATCACGACGAAAAGGAAAAGCACCGCCACGGCGCCGACATAGACGACGATGAGGATCATCGCTAGGAACTCGGCCCCCAGCAGCACGAACAAAGCCGCCGCATTGAAGAAGGCAAGGATCAGGAACAGCACCGAGTGCACGGGATTGCGCGCCGCGATCACCATCAACGCGGAGGCGATCATCACGGCCGAGAAGAAGTAGAAGGCAATCCCTTGCAACATACTAATCGTGTTTCACTCTGATGTGGGCTTAACGGTACGGCGAGTCCAATTCCAGGTTCTTCGCGATCTCACGTTCCCAGCGGTCGCCGTTCGCGAGCAGCTTCGCCTTGTCGTAATAAAGTTCTTCGCGCGTCTCGGTCGAGAATTCAAAATTAGGACCTTCGACGATGGCATCCACCGGGCAGGCTTCCTGGCACAGCCCGCAATAGATGCATTTGACCATGTCGATGTCATAACGCGTGGTGCGGCGGCTGCCGTCTTCGCGCGGTTCCGCCTCGATGGTGATGGCCTGCGCGGGGCATACCGCCTCGCACAATTTGCAGGCGATGCAGCGTTCCTCGCCCGACGGATAACGGCGCAGCGCGTGTTCGCCGCGAAAGCGGGGCGACAGCGGGCCCTTCTCGAAGGGATAGTTCAGCGTCTTCTTCTTCGAAAAGAAATAGCGCATGCCGAGGAAAAATCCGGTGACGAATTCCCAGAGCAGGATCGTTCGCAAGTGACGGTTCATGAGAGCATCACCTATAAGGGCACGCGGCCCGAGGCGAGCAGATAGCCCGCCGTCAGCACCACCCATAGCAGCGAAATCGGCAAGAACACTTTCCAGCCCAGGCGCATCAATTGATCGTAGCGGTAGCGCGGCACAATCGAACGCACCATCGCCATCAGGAAGAAGAAGAAACAGATCTTCGCGAACAGCCACAGCACGCCCGGAACCGCGTTGAGCGGCCAGATGTCGAGCGGCGGCAGCCAACCGCCGAAGAACAGAATCGCGCACATCGCGCTCATCAGCATGATGTTCACGAACTCGGCCAGGAAGAACAGCAGGAACGGCGTCGAGGAATATTCAACCATATAACCGGCGACGAGTTCCGATTCCGCTTCCGGCAGATCGAAGGGCGGCCGGTTGGTTTCGGCGATGGCCGAGATGAAGAAGATGACGAAGGTCGGGAAGAGGAAGCTAAAGGCGAACCAGCCGTCGCGCTGGGCGTTGACGACCTCGCTCAAATTCAGCGACCCGGCATAGAGCAATACGGTGATCAGCACGAAGCCGATGGAGACTTCGTAGGAGATCATCTGCGCGGCGGAGCGCAAACCACCAAGGAATGCATATTTTGAATTGGACGCCCAGCCGCCCATGATGATGCCGTAAACGCCAAGCGAGGAGAGCGCGAAGATATAGAGAATGCCGACATTGATGTCGGCCACCACCCAGCCATCGTCCAGCGGCACCACGGCCCAGGTGCTGAGCGCCGTTATCGCGCTGACGAGCGGCGCCAGCAGGAAGACGCCCTTGTTGGCGCCGGACGGAATGATGACTTCCTTGACCAGGAACTTGATCAAATCCGCGAAGCTTTGCAGGAGGCCGAAAATGCCAACCACGTTCGGGCCCCGGCGCAATTGCACGGCGGCGAAAATCTTGCGGTCGGCCAAGAGCACAAAGGCAACGATCACCAGCAGGACCGAAATCATGATCGTGATGATGAGAACCTGGCTCAGCAACCACGCCGCCTCATAGGGCAGACCCAAGGACTGGAGAAGCTGGATAAAGACCATCGCCTACTCCGCCGCCATCTGGGTGGAACCAGCGAAAAGCTTCGAACATTCGGCCATCGTCTCGCTCGAACGCGCGATTGGGTTGGTCAGATAAAAATCCGCGATGGCGGAGCGCAAAGGCGACGCATCGACCGCCCCGGCCTTGCCGATTGCGTTCCAGATCGCGGGATCGGCCCCCGGGGATTTTGGCGCTTCGTCGCGGAGCGCGAAATGCGGCGCATCGGCAATGATGGCCTGGCGCAGAGTCTCGATGTCGTCATAGGGAAGTTTCTTACCCACGATTTCGGACAACGCGCGCAAGATAGCCCAATCCTCCTTCGCGTCCCCGGGCGGGAAGGTGGCGCGGTTGGCAAGCTGCACGCGCCCCTCGCTGTTGACATAGAGGCCGGATTTTTCGGTGTAGGCCACGCCCGGAAGGATGACGTCGGCACGGTGCGC
>SHWE01000022.1 GCA_009693985.1 Alphaproteobacteria bacterium
GCGTCCCGATGTGATGGCGGTGGTGCACAGCCATTCGCTGGGCCTGATTCCGTTCGGCCTCGTGAAGGGCGTGCAATTGCGCCCCGTCTCGCATATGGGCGGCTTCATCGGCACCGGCGCGCCGATCTACGAAATCCGCGACGCGGGCGGGCCGGCCACCGACATGCTGGTGCGGACGCCAGAGCTCGGCGTCGCGTTGGCGAAATCGCTTGGGCCCTACAGCATCGTGCTGATGCGCGGGCACGGCTCGACGGTGGTCGGCTTCTCGGTGCGCCAAGCGGTCTATCGCGCGATCTACGCGGAATCCAATGCGCGGCTTCAGGTCGAGGCGTTGCGTCTCGGCGAGCCGATTTACCTAACGCCCGAGGAAGCGGCGGGCGCCGCGCGCGCCAACGATCAGAACATGGACCGCGCCTGGAATCTCTGGGTCCGCGCGGTACGCGGCGAGTAATCACGCCTCCAGCAGCGCAATCGTCCGTTCAGCGGGAAAGATGAGTGACACGGAATCGCCGTTGGAAATATCCGAGGTCGACGACGTGCGCACCAGGATCTCGCCACCGCTGACGGCGACCAGATATTCCACGATCTCGCCGAGATAGGTTTCGCGCGTCACCCGCCCCGAGAGGCGATTGGCCGGACCTTCCACGTCGCCGGCCGTGCCGCGCGAAATGATGGCGATGTGTTCGGGGCGCACGACCAGAGCGGCCGCTTGCCCGGCGCGCCGCGCGGCGGAGAAAAATCCGTCGAGCATGCCGAGCGCCGTTTTCACCGTGGCGACGGCTTCGGCCGCGACATCGCCGACGACAGTGCCTTTCAGAAGATTGGTGCGGCCGATGAAATTGGCGACGAATTCCGATGACGGGCGGCCATAGATTTCCTTGGGCGCGCCGATCTGAACGATGCGCCCCTGATTCATCACCGCGATGCGGTCGGAAATGGCAAGCGCTTCGGCCTGGTCGTGCGTCACATAGATCGCGGTGACGCCGGTTTCGCGTTGCAGGCGCTTCAGCTCGATGCGCATCTGCTCGCGCAATTGCGCGTCGAGATTGGACAGCGGCTCGTCGAGCAGCAGCAGACTTGGCTCGCGCGTGAAGGCGCGGGCGAGCGCCAGGCGCTGTTGCTGGCCGCCGGAAAGCTGCGTCGAGGGGCGCTTGGCGAATTCGGAAAGACCGACCATGTCGAGGGTCGCCATCGTCTTCGTCTCGATCTCGCGGGCCGAAAGCTTGCGCGTGCGCGATACGCGCAACGGATAGGCCGCGTTCTCGAACACGCTCATATGCGGCCAGATCGCATAGGACTGGAACACCATGCCGATATCGCGGTCATACATCGGAACGTTGGTCGCCGCCTCGCCGTCGAACAAAACCGTGCCGCCGAGACTGATGCGTCCGGTATCGGGGACTTCGAGCCCCGCCACCGCGCGCAGCGTCGTCGTCTTGCCGCAGCCCGACGGGCCAAGCAGCGTGAACAATTCGCCCTGCACGATCTCGAACGAGACGCCGAGCACGCCGCCCCCGGGCCCGCCCTCGAAGCTGACATATTGCTTCTTGAGATTTTCGACTTTGAGCACGCGCCCTACCGGAAATATTTCTGAAACAGCGCGTTCGACTCATTGCGGCTGGCGAACATCAGTTCCGGAGTGATGACGGTTTCCTTGAATCCCGCGAGGCGCGGGATGATCTTGGTGAGGCTGGGATCGGGCGCGACATTCGGATTGGGCGACAAATATTGCGCCGCGCGCAAAGTCTCCTGTCCCTCCTTTGACAGCACGAAATCGATCATCAGCATGGCGGCATGCGGATGCGGCGCGCCTTTGACGAGCTGGATGGTGCTCAACGACGACGTCGCGGGGTTGAGCATCTGCGTGTCCAGCGGCGCCCCCTTCGCTTTGCTGATGAGCGGATGATGCGCGTAGATTTCGAGCGCGAGTCTGTATTCGCCTTCGCCGACGCGGTCGACGAGGGCGCGCGCCGAGCCGGCATAATTGACGATGCGCTGGGCGCTGAGCTTCTGGAGGTACGCTTCGCCCGCCGCCTTGCCCATGGATTGCAGCACGCTGGCGATGAAGAGGCCGGCGCCGACTTCGCTGTCGGCACGCCAGGCGATCTGCCCGCGCCATTTCGGATTGAGCAGATCCTGATAGGATTTTGGCACGTCCGCCGCCGAGACTTGGCGCGTATTGTAGGCCACGCCGAAATAATTCAACCGCGAGGCCGCCCACATGAAGTTCTTGTCGACATAGGCGGCGGGGTACATGGCGGACGCGGGCGAAGAAAAGGCCTGCACCGCGCCGGCCTTGATCAGCACTTCGGCGCCGCCGGTCGATTCCACGATGTCGCCGATGACCCGGTTGGCGCGCCGTTCGGTCAGCGTCTTCTGCACGAGGCCGCGGCTGTCGCCGCGCCAATATTCGACCGCCAGGAACGGATATTTTTTCTTGAACGCTTCGACCAGCGGGCGCAGCGCCTGGTTCTCGATCATGCCGGAATAGAAGGCGACCTTGCCTTCTTTCCGCGCGCCGGCGAGCAAAAGCTGTTCGCGGTCGGCGCCCTTGTAGGTGGCGATGTCGATAGCTGGCGCCGCCCAAACGGGGACCGCCATCGCCGCCAACAGCGCGGCAAGAACGGTCAGACGCGTTCGGTATCGGCCCATCGTCTCGCGCCCTTCAAGGTCTCGCCCTCGCGCAACACTACGCCGGAGCCGTGGCTCTCGGGTAGGGCGAGATGGCCGTTTTCGATGGCGATGCCGCTAAAGGGATCGTCCAGCAGGCGGTCGAATTCGCCGAGCTCGCAGGCATATTCGAGTTTTCGCAGCGTCGCGGCCAGATGCATCGCCTGCGCCGAGAGCAGACGCGAGCCGACCGCAGCCCCCATGCGATAGCCGACGCCGCCCGCCTCGCAGATCGACGCTGCTTCCATCGTCTTGAGAAGGCCCCCGAGCTTGGGGATTTTCAGGCTGATCGCATCGACGACGCGCCCCTCGACCAGCTCCTTCACGCGGGCGAGACTGCTGGCGCTTTCGTCGGCTTCGACGACCACCGGCACGCAGTCAGTCACTTGTTTCAGCCCTTCGAGATCGGCGGCGTTGACCGGCTGCTCGGCCAGTTCGATGCCGAACTCCGCCATGTGGTTGAGCGCCGCGATGGCGCCGCCGACCGAATAGGATTGGTTGGCATCGACGGTGAGGTGAATATCATCGCCGACGGCGCGGCGGATGGCGCGCACGCGGGCGACATCGTCTTCGACTTTGCCTTCCAGCTTGATCTTCAGATGGCGGTAACCCTTAGCCACCAACTTTTGCGCATTCGCGGCCATCTCGTCCGGTGTCTTGATCGCGAGGATGCGCAGGATGGGAACGGAATCCAGAACCTTTTCTCCCAGCAGGCGGTAAAGCGGCACACCTTGCGCCCGCGCGGCAAGATCATGCAGCGCGCAATCGATGGCGGCTTTGGCTTGGTTGTGGCCTTCGATCTGGCTGTCCAGAAAATCCATCGTCTCCGCGATTGGTCCCGCATCGCGCCCCACCACCAGCGGCGTCAGCATTTCGAGCGCGGCGAACAGCGCTTCCGCGCCCGCGCCCATATGGGCGGTGGCCGAGCCATAGCCGAATCCCTTGACGCCGTTGTCGCCCGTCAGTGTCACGATCACGCCTTCGGTTGTGGGGCTCGCGCCCAAAGCGAAGCGCCAATTCGGGTCTTCTTTGCGCAGCACGCAAGGATCGAGCTGGGCTTCGGCGACGATCATCGCGTCAGGAGAGGCCGTAGAGCGCGCGCGCATTGGCATCGAGGATGCGGTCAATCACCGATCGGTCGATCGTCGCGTCCTGCTTCAAGAGGCGCAGCGCCTCGATCTGCGAGGAGGTATCGGCATGGCCGTAATCGGTGCCGATGACGATGTTGTCGGCCCCGCCATGCTTGAGGATGTAGGGAAGATCGTCCGTACACTGACAGGCCACATACATATTGTTCACCTTCAGCGGATCGTCCGGAAATTTGCGGTCCTTGCGCGCGAAGCGCAGCTCCAGATCGTTATAGACGTAAGGGATCCATTCGGCGCTGACTTCGATGAAGCCCCAGCGCGCCCTCGGAAATTTCGCCGGTATCGCGTCCATCAGCAAATTGTGGAACGCGCCCACCACGGGAAGCTTGGAGCGGGAAAAGCCGCCTTCCGCCGCATAGATATCGCGCACCTGGAACGAATTGTTGCCGGAGTGGAAACAGATCGGCAGATCGAATTCCTGCGCCATCTCGTAGAGCTTGAAGAAATACGGGTTCACCAGCCGCATCTCGGCTTCTAGCCCGCGCACGAAGATGCCGCAAGCGCCGTTCTCCTTGCCAAAGCGCAGCTCGTTGCGCGTCTCTTCCATGTTGCGCAAGGGCGGCATCACCACCCAGCGCAAACGGCCCTTGGCCTGCTTCCAGATGTCGGCGAGCCAGCGATTGTAACTACGGCAGATCACGACCTCGACGGTCGGGTCTTGCGTCCAGGCGCGCAGGAACACCGTCGGATAGAGCACCTGCACCTCGATATCGAGCGCGTCCATATGGGCAAGGCGCGCGCTGACATCGCGCATCTCGCGCGACACGTCCGATGTGTTGGAGCCGACATTGTGCTCCTTGGGCTGGAGGCGCCCGTCGATGATCCAGAATTCCTTCTGCGCGCCGCCTTCATTGCTCTTGAGGTGCTCGCCCTCGACTTGGCGCACCACGCGCGGGCGCAAATGGCGGTATTCCGGCTCGATGTAATCGAAGGTCGTCATCGTTTCGATGACATGCGCGTCTGAATCAATCGTCCCCATGCGCTTCCTCAAGCGAAAAATCGTGTGAGGAAAACAATAGAGATTTCGTGCCACAAGACAATGGCGCGGGCCGGTTCAGGGCTTCAGGAGAGAGAGCAGGAAGGCGCGCAATTTCGGGCTGGCGCCGACGACGAAGCCGCCGATGAGCGCGCCCCACAGCGTCTGGCTGCCATGCGTTTCGGCGAACCCGCGCAATTGCTGTCCGAGGATGCCGCCGAGCTGGGCGGCGCTTTCGGCGGCCGCCAGCGAAGGATCGTCGGCGAGCTTGCTGCGTTTGGGTTTGCGTCCCGCGAACTTGGTCGCGAACACCAGCAGCATCGCCGCGATCAGAATGGTCACGCCCGTCGCCAGCGCGGCGAGCGCAGGCGGCATATATTGAAGAATGAACTGATAGAGCGCGAAGGCGAAAAACCCCATCGCGACGAACGCGGCGACGAGCGCGATCAGCACCGCCGCAATCGAGATCGCCAGTCGCGCGAAGAATTGCCTCACGGGGTCCGCTACCTGCGCCCGACGAGAAGCCCGAGCACCACGCCGATACCGAAGATGGTCAGCGCGCTTTGCACGGGGCGCTCTTCCATTTCCTTGAACACGTTCTGCGCGGTGTTCTTGGCGTCGTCCCAGTGGCGCTCCGCCCGTTCGCGGATCATGTCGGCGGCATCGGCGCTGCCGTGGCGCGCCGTCGCCTTCAACAACTCCGCGATCTTCGCGAAATCGTCGCGCAATTTCTTCATCTCGCCCTTGAGGGCCTCGAGGTCTGCTTCGGTCGTCTGGCTCATGAAATCCCCTTCGTGCGCGCTGGTCATTCGTTTACACCCTCGTTTCTGGGGGTACCACAGTTTAGGTTAATTTTCGGTTTGATGGCCAGCTAGGTTGCGCGGAATCCCTGGCGTTATACGCCCTGTTCCGTGTCGAAGGCTTTGCAATTCTTTCCGAAGGCCGCAAGGCCCTCTTCGAGATAGTCGGAGAGCAAAGGCAGACCGGTGAGATATTCGGCGGTGCGCTTGTTGTGCTCGTGGCGGGCGAGGTTGTGCGCCTCCCCCCATTCGGCGATGTCGTAGGTTCCCCGCCCAACCCAGGCGAGCGCGACGAGGCTGACCTGCTCGTCCTCGGAGAGCGTGCGGATGAACGCCATCAGCTCGCGATAGGACAGATCGTCCGCCTTGTCTTCCAGCACATCGGCCATGCCGTCATCGGCGGCGTTGGAGCCTGAATCTGGGTCGCTGTCCCCTTCCTTGGCGTCGAACACGCGCGCCTTGGCGATGATGTGACAGACCTTGTCGGAATTGATCCCCATTTCCACGCCGGCGGGGATTTCGGAATCGGTGACGACGATGCGGTTCATGACAAGCTCCTGGGCGGCGGCGAGCCGCTTCGCTTTCGCTTCTCATAGGATACGCGCGCCGACGGATTAGGTTCACTTAAGGATGCAAAAACCCGGCTGAACCTTGTGTCGCCGCTTTGGCTTCGGCGGCGCGCAGCAGACGCAGCACATTGCCGCCCCAGATCTTGGCGAGATCGTCTTCGCCGTAACCGGCTGCCATCAGGCGCTTGGTGATCTCGGGGAGGCCCGTGATGTCCATCATGCCGGTGACGCCGCCGCCGCCGTCCCAGTCGAAGCCGATGCCGACATGCTCGGGACCGGCCAGCTTCAACGTGTGGAGGAGATGGGCCATCACATCGTCGATGCCGGCCTTGCGGGCCGGATATTGCGTTTCGATGACGCTGCGCTCCGTCATGTAGGATTTGAACGCGGTGGGCGCGAGGTCGCGATAGGGACCGTATTTCATCCCGAGCGCGCGCAAGGCGGCGGCGCGCTGCGGGTTCGGCGCAATCGGGATCAGATAATCGCTGTAGGCATTGATCTGGATGACGCCGCCGGTCTGGGCGAGCTTGCGGATGCGGGCATCGTCGATATTGCGCGGATGGCGGAACACGGCGCTGGCGCCCGAATGAGAAAGAATGACCGGCGTCGTCGACAGCGCGACCATCTGGTCGAATACCTCGTCCGAGGCGTGGCTCGCATCGAGCACCATGCCGAGCCGGTTCGCTTCGGCGACGAAGTTCTTGCCCAGCGGCGACAGCCCGTGGAATTCGGCGCCTTTGGAATCGGTCGCGGAATCGCCGAGATCGTTGTTGGAGAAATGGATCGGCCCCACCATGCGCACGCCGAGATCGTAGAACGTCTTGAGCAGCGTGAGGTCCTTGCCGATCGGGTAGGAATTCTCGATGCCGATATAGACGATGCGTTTGCCGCGCGCGGCGATACGCGCGGCGTCGTCGGCGCGAAGCGCGAGCTCGAATGTGTCGCCGTGGCGGGCCACCATCTCGCGGATTTCGAGGCCGCGTTGGAGCGCCGCGTCGCGCGCCGCCGCATAGCCGGCGGGCGTCCGCGCACCCTGTTGCGTGAAGACAGCGAAGAAACCGCCGTCGAGCCCGCCCGTCACCATGCGCGGATGGTCGATCTGGGAAAGATCGTTCTCGAATGTGTGCGCGTCCATGATGCTCCAGCCGGGGCGGCCGAAATTCATCGGCGTGTCCATATGGGTGTCGAGCACCATCAGGCGCTGATGCACGGCCATGGCGTCTTCGGCGGCCGATGCGGGGATCGCGCTTGCGAAACTTGCCGCCAGGATTGCGATCCGGAACGCGTGCCTGCCCATATTTGCCTCGAAAAGTAGTGACCAGCGGTGGGCACTTTATCGGATTTGCAGCCCCGCTGTCAGTCGCCTAAACATGCCGCCTCTTTAGGCAAGGACGGGATATGGCTCGCAAACGCGCGCTCGTCACGGGTGGAGCAACCGGAATCGGCCGCGCGGTGGTGCTGCATCTGGCGCGCGCCGGCTACGATGTCGCGCTGAATTACAGCAAAAGCGCCGAGGCCGCCAAGGCGACCGCCGCCGAAGCCGAGAAAGAAGGCGCCAAGATCGTGCTGGTCGCGTGCGATGTGGCGGACGATGCCGCCGTGCGCGCGATGCTCAAGACGGTCGATAAAGCCTTCGGCGGGCTGGACGCGCTCATTAATAATGCCGGCACCACGATTGCGACCCCGCCCAAGGATTTGGAAGCGCTCAGCGTCGAAGAGTGGGACCGCGTCTTCGCCGTCAATGTGCGCGGGCTGTTTTTGGTGACGCGCGCCGCCGTACCGCTTCTGAAGAAGGGCGCCAATGCGTGCATCGTCAACACGGCGAGCATTGTGGGCTTACGTCCCGGCCCCCAGCCGCTTCCCTATGCCGCCAGCAAGGCCGCCATCGTCTCGCTGACCAAGCAATTCGCCGGCGCGCTTGGGCCGGACATTCGGGTGAATGCGGTGGCGCCAGGCTGGATGGAAGGCGATTGGATGGAACGCATGCTGGGCGACAATTACGGCAAGCTGATGGAGCGCCGCGCCAAGGCGACGCCGCTGGGACGCTGCGTCACTGCCGACGATGTTGCCGAAACCATGCTGTCGCTGATCGAGAGCAACCGCTTCGTCACCGGCGAGATCGTCGTCGTCGATGGCGGCTTCGCGAATGTGACGTAGGGATGCTCCCCGGCGTAACACCGTTTCCGCCAGAATTCGCCGCGCGCTACCGCAGCCGTGGCTATTGGCAGGACCGCACGCTTGCGCGTGTGTGGGAAGAGTATTGCCGCCTCTATGGCGAACGTGTCGCGGTGATCGACGGCGATGTGCAGGCGACTTATGAAGAGTTGAACGCACGCGCCACCAACCTCGCGCTGAATTTGCTGGATTTGGGCATTCGCCCGCTCGACCGGCTGGTGGTGCAGCTCCCGAACCGGATCCAGTTCGTTTATCTTTATCTGGCGCTACAGAAGATCGGCGCATTGCCGGTGATGGCGCTGCCGGCCCATCGTTATCTCGAAATCAGCCAGTTCGTGGGAATCGCGGGCGCGATGGCATGCGCCATGCCGGATCGCCACCGCGATTTCGATTTCCGCGATCTGTTGCGCCGGATTCAAAAGGAACAACCCTCCTTGACGCACGGCATCATATTGGGCGAGGCGGGGGAGGGCTTTCATTCGCTCGACGATCTGATCGCCAGGAAAGCGACGCGCGATCCGGCCGAGCTCGCACGCATCAGAATCGATCCGACCGATCCGGCGCTGTTTCTCCTGTCGGGCGGCACCACCGGCGTGCCCAAGCTGATCCCGCGCACGCATAATGATTATGTGTACAATTCCAAGATGGCAGGCTCGGTGACGGGCATCGACGATGCTTCCGTGCTGCTCGATGTGCTGCCGATATCGCACAATCTGCCGCTGGCCTGTCCCGGCCTTCAGGGCTTTCTCTTCCGGGGCGCGAGAGTGGTGCTCTCGACCGACACTTCGCCCGAAGCCGTGTTCCGACTCGTTGAAAAACACCGCGTCACGCATATCCATGTGGTGCCGGCGCTGCTGATCCGCTGGCTTTCGGACCCTGCCATCGCGAAATACGATCTCACCTCCTTGCGCGTGATCCAGTCGGGCGGCCAGCGTTTGCAACCTGAGACGCGGCTGAAAACGCAGGAACTGATCCCGAGCGTGACCGTGCAGGAGAATTTCGGCATGGCCGAGGGCGTGCTGATGTTCGTGCGGCTCGACGATCCCGCCGATGTGCGGCTCGAAACCGTGGGGCGGCCAATCTGTCCCGACGACGAGATCATGCTGCTCGACGATGACGATGCCATCGTTCCGTTCGGCGAGGTCGGCGAATTCTGCTGTCGCGGTCCCTATACGCTGCGCGGCTATTACGGGGCCGAGGAGCACAACAAACGCGCCTTCACACCGGACGGTTTCTATCGCTCGGGCGATCTGATGCGCCAGCACGTTAGCGGCAATTACATGGTCGAGGGCCGCAAGAAGGATCTGATCAATCGCGGCGGGGAGAAGATCAGCGCCGAAGAGATCGAGAATTTGATCCTGTCGCATGCATCCGTGCAGAACGTCGCCTGCGTGCCGGTGCCCGATACCGAGCTTGGCGAGCGCATGTGCGCCTGTATCGTGCTGCACAAGGGGCGCGACCTTTCGTTTGACGAATTGCTGAATTTCCTGGAAACCAAGGAGATGGCCAAGATCAAGCTCCCCGAGCGCCTCCTCATTCTCGACGAATTGCCGCTGTCCAATTTCGGCAAAGTGTCGAAGAAGAAATTGTCCGAGATGGCGGCGGCGAACGCCGTCGCGCGCAACCGAACGGTGCGGGCCTGATGCGCAAGATCGATCTGCACGCCTATCCCGGCACCAAGGAATGGATCGATTCCCAAGGGCCCTATGTCGACGCGCTTGCCGCCTATTGGAAACGCGAATGGAAGCCGAAGCCCGAGGCCGACGTGATCGCCGAATTCAAAGCCGCCGGCGTCGAGATCTGCCTTGTCGCGCTCGATCTTTCGACCAGCATCGCGACGCCGCCCTGCTCGAACGATTACGTCGCCGCGATGCGCGACCGGCACGATTGCGTCATCCAGGCCTGGGGCGCGGTCGAGCCGGCGAAAGGCCAAGCGGCGGCCGAGGAAGCGCGCCACGCGATCCGCGATCTGAAGATGATCGGCTTCCACTTTCATCCGATCATGCAGCATTTCAGCGTGGACGACCGGCGCTATTATCCGCTGTTCGAGGAGATCGCGGCGTTGGGCGCGGCCGTGATGATCGATGTCGGCATGACCGGCATGGGCGCCGGAATGCAAGGCGGCATGGGCGCCAAGACGCGCCACGCGCATCCGTCATCGGTGGACGCGCTGGCCGCCGATTTTCCAACGCTCAACATCGTCATGGCCCATCCCGGCTATCCCTGGATCGACGAGACGACAGCGGTCGCGCTCCACAAGGGCAATGTGTCGTGGGAAATGTCGGGCTGGGCGCCGAAATATCTCCCCGCCAGCCTCGTGCGCGACATGCGCGGGCGCTTGGCGGATAAGATGATGTTCGGCAGCGATTATCCGAGCATTCCCTATCCGCGTCTGTTCAAGGAATGGGAGGAGCTCGGCTTCTCCGACGCATTCCTCGAAAAATTCTATTCCCGCAATGCGGAGCGCATTCTCGGGCTCTGAGCCATGTTTCTATTGTGCGTATTTCTAAGAATTAACCGATGGATTGGGGCGGAAATCGTTTTGATATTTCTCGGTAATAGCTCCAATTTGATCAGCAATGCGGTTTAGCTTAATTGCAAGCTGATCCCGCCACTCGGCCGAAATCTCGGCTTCTTTGGCAGCAGAGATCGTTTCATAAATCTCACCAAGCTGTTCTGCCATCCCAGCAAGACCAACTTCACTCGCGTGATGAATGGATTGACGGACGCCATGCAAAATCCTTGACTTGTCGGCGCCTCGCAATGTCGCATCAACAGACCACATCACATCGTACCCAAGCCAAAATATGTTGGCGACCTTATCCGACGTTAAAGATCCAACATTTCCACTTTCCGGCGGGTTTCGCTGCGTGGACGGCAAGTCAATCTTTGATTTGCCAAAAGACAACTCCCAACCGCCAGGAAATTTCGCGCTGATTATTTGGTCGAGAATTGTACGAATTTGCGGCTTAAGCATAAAGAAGATGATCAAAACTACAGCAGGCTAAAGCAGTTTTCCAACAAAATCCAAAAAGACCGGCCACGTCATATGCTGTCTCCCACGTCATCAGCTTGCTCTTTGAAGCTAAGTAAAGACCCGCCACAACAATAAATTCGAATTCGCGTTTCCCGGCCCGATCCATTGCATACTCAGAGTCGCGTAATGGGTTTATTGTACCGGAATTCCGGCCTATATTTTTCGCTTTCCTTCGCTTACGGGTGCGGAATCCCTAGCCATGGGGGTGGCCTATCCTGCAAAAAGGGAGGGGGCTCAGCGGTGAGACTGCGGAGCACTCCTTCGGCGCCTCATGAGGGAGAACAGACATGCAGGAACCGCTCGACTTGGCAATCGATTCCGCCGGCATCGCGCGCCTGACGATCAACCGCACCGCCCGCGCCAATTCCATCGATGCCGAATTGACCGACGCGCTGCTGGAGGCGCTCGAATATCTGGCGGAGCAGCCCAATCTTCGCCTCGTCGTTCTGCTCGGCAATGGTCGCACCTTCTGCGCCGGCATCGACATCGGCTGGATGAAGGAATCGGGCGGCGCCTCTTATGACGAGAATTATCGCGATGCCACCAAGCTTGCCCTCGTGCTGCTGCGCCTGCGCGCGCTTCCCGTGCCCACGGTCGCGGTCGTCACCGGGCCGGCCATCGGTTTCGGCGTCGGCCTCGTCGCCGCCTGCGATATCGCCATCGCCGCCGAGACGGCCAAGTTCCGCCTCTCCGAAGTGCGGCTCGGCATCCTGCCGGCGGTGATCTCGCCCTATCTGATCGACGCCATCGGCGAGCGCGTCTGCCGGCGCTTTTTCCTCACGGCCGAAAATATCGACGCAGCTCAAGCCTTCCAGCTTGGGCTCGTCCACATCGTCTCTCCGCTCGAGGAGATCGGCGCCATCGCGGCCACCCTCGTCACCGAATTGCTGGCGGGCAAACCGCTCGCCCAGCGGGCCATCAAGGGCCTCCTCGATGCCCAGCGAGCGCCTCAGCTCAATGAGGCGCTGATCGCCGAGACCGCCCGCCGCCTCACGGAGTTGCGAGGCGGCCAAGAAGCCCAGGACGCGCTCGCCGAATTCATCGCCCGATGACCCCGCTCTCTCGTTTTTGTACGGCTTGACAGGCTTTTAGGCGTGTGGGACGGCTTCTTTTGAAGGCGGTGGCAATGCCCACGCCGGCAGCGCACAATCGGCCACCCCAAATTCGCATTTCAGGAGGAATTTCTTGGCGAAAGACGACCAATTGACCGCCGAAAAGAAGGGCGGCCCGGGTCCCGGCCATAACAGCGGCGACAATGAGCCGGTGGTGTGGGAACGCTGGACCAAGAAGCGCATGTTCGTCCGGGCGCTGGAAGGCACCTATGGCGAGCTGATCCACGAATTGTTCACCCAGCCCCGCGTCTATCATTCCTCCGATCTGAAGTGGAAAGGCGGCCCGCAGAATTTCGGCAAGAAGGTGATCAATCCGGGCTCGGCCAAAGTCGCCCAATGCATCGAGACCCATCTCGATTGCTTCGCGCCCGGCGGCTACGGCCAGCGCCACGGCCATATGAACAGCGCCGTCTTCTACGTGCTCAAGGGCAAGGGCCACGACGTCCATGACCGCCGCAACCTTCCCTGGGAAGCAGGCGATGCGCTGATCGTCGAGAATGCCTGCGTCCACCAGCATCTCAACGACGATGCCGAAGAGGAAGCCATCGTGCTCGTCGCCAAGGCGAAGCCGCTCTTCCTCTTCATGCATCTGATCTTCCAGAAGATCGCCGCCTGGCCGCCGAAAGAGCCCGAAAGCCAAGCGCAGCGCGATTACGTACCCCCTCCGGAACTGTAAGTTGGAGAAAGCATCCGTGACGAACCGTGTCATCGACCCGCGCGAGCGGGCCAAATCCCATGCCGATGTCGAGCATGTGAATTTCTATGCCGAGGCGTTGAAGGCCTCCGAGCAGTTCCGCGAAGAATATAAAGGCCGGCTCAATGTGGTGAAGGCGAGCCAGATGCCGCTCGAACGCTCGCCCGACGGCCTCATCAAGCACATCATCAATGAGCGCATGTCGACCAAGGAATGCTGCCTGGACATGTATCAGCAGTTCATTCCTGGCGGTAAGGCGACGGGCAAGCACCGTCATCTCTCCGAGGAAGTGTTCTACGTCATCGAAGGCAAGGGCTACGACCTCCATTGGGACGTCAACTTCACCTGCGATCATGAAATGGAATTCACTTGGGAGGCGGAACCCAAGCGGTTCGAATGGTCCCAGGGCGATTTCGTCTATATCCCGCCCTATTGCGCTCACAAGCATTTCAATAGCGATCCCAACAACGAGGCGCGTATCATCGTCATCAACAGCCGGATTGTGAAAGCGATGGGCTTCGATTGGTTCGACCAGCTGGAGAACGCCGAAGGCTACTGATCGTTTGTGCCGGGGTGAGAACGCGCCAACATAGGCGTGGAGCCCCAAGGAGGAATGGCCGATGTTGAAGCGTTTTGCAGCCATGGCGATGGGTCTCGCGCTGGCCTTCACCGCGTCCGCAGCGATGGCCGCGGACGCCTCGATGTATCGCGGCAAGACGATCACCTACATCGTCGCCACCGGCCCGGGCGGCGGCTACGACACCTATGGCCGCCTGATCGCGCGCTTCATGCAGAAATATCTGCCCGGCTCGCGCATGCTGGTGCGCAACGTTCCGGGAGCCGGCCACATCGTCGGCGCCAATACGATCTATGCCGCGCGGGCCGACGGCTTCACCATCGGCATGTTCAACACCGGCCTCATCTACAACCAGCTGATGAATCTGCCGGGCGTGAAATTCGATCTCGCCAAGATGAGCTGGGTCGGCAAGGCGTCGAACGAAATCCGCGTCGTGATCATTTCCTCGAAGTCGCCCTATAAGAATGTCGGCGACATGCTGAAGTCGACGACGCCGGTGAAGTTCGCCGCCGCGGGCGTTGGATCGGCGGCCTATCTGGACACCCGCATCCTCGATTTCGTTCTGCCGATACAAATTCAAACCGTCACCGGCTTCGACGGCGCCGAGGGCGAGATGAGCATGATCCGAGGCGAAGTCGTCGCCCAGGTCGGCATCGCCAGTTCGTTCGACCAGTTCGTCAAGAACAAGAACGGCTATTACGCGCTCGCCATGAGCAAGCTTGCCCACGACATCCTGCCCGGCGTTCCGCAGGCGAGCGACTACGTCACCGACGAGCGCGGCAAGAAGCTTCTTGCCCTGCTCGAAGCCCTGTCCGATCTCGGCCGTCTGACCGTCGGCCCGCCCGGCATTCCCGCCGACGCTCTCGCGGTTTTGCGCGAAGCCCATTTGAAGGCCGTGCGCGATCCCGCCCTCATCGCGGAAGCGAAAAAGCTCAATATTCCCATCGATGTCGGAACCGGCGAGTTCGTTCAGCAGAGGATCAAGGAAGCTCTCACGCAGACGCCCGAGACGGTCGCTCTGCTGAAGCAGGCCGCGAGCGCTCGCTAATGATCGCCGTCCGGCATTAGCATATAGGCCGTTCACCCTAGAGGACTCGCGAGAATGAGTCTTGAAGTTGCCCTATCCGCTCTCGGCGGGATGCTGACATCGCCCTATCTCATGGGGCTGATGCTGATCGGCGTGCTGGTCGGCATTTTCATGGGCATCGCGCCGGGCGTCGGCGGCAAGCTCGGACTCGTCCTGCTCATTCCTTTCGTCTACGGCATGGACCCGCTCGCGGGCGCTGTCTTCCTGCTCTCGATGCATGCGGTCGTCCATACCGCGGGCGCGGTGACCAGCATCCTGATCGGCGTGCCGGGGGAGGGCGCGACGGCGGCAACCGTGCTCGACGGTTTCGCCATGACCAAGAACGGCGAACCCGGACGCGCTCTGGGCGCGAGCTTCGGCGCTTCGCTCGCCGGCAGTATCGCGGGCGCGATTTTCCTCGGCGCCTCGCTCGGCATTCTGGAGCCGGTGATCCTCGCCTTCAGCCCGGCGGAGTTCTTCCTTCTCGCCATTCTCGGCATCACCTTCATCGCCACCTTGAGCGGCAAGAGCGTGATCAAGGGCATGACCGTCGGCCTTTTCGGGCTGATGATTTCCTTTATCGGGCTCGATCCCTCGACCGGAGCCGAACGCTATACCGGCGGTCAGCTCTTCCTATGGGACGGCGTCGACATCATCACCGCGATCCTCGCCATGTTCGCGATCCCCGAGATGATCTCGCTCGGCGTCACGCGCCAGACCTATGCCGCCGATGTGCAGGAGCCGCAGAAAATCCGCTACGACCAGGTGGGCCAGGGCTTGATGGACGTGGTCCGCCACCGCTGGCTGGTCCTGCGCGTGTCGCTGCTGGTGGCCGCCATCGGCATCATTCCGGGCATCGGCGGCGATGCGGCGTCCTGGCTCGCTTACGGCCACACCGTGCAATCCTCCAAGACCCCGGAGCGCTTCGGCAAGGGCGCGGTCGAAGGCGTGATCGGCGCCGAGACCGGCACCTGCGCCAAGGAAGGCGGCTCGCTGCTGCCGACTCTGTTCTTCGGCGTTCCGGGCTCGTCGGGCATGGCGATCATGCTGGGCGCCTTCCTGCTGCTCGGACTTCAGCCGGGCCCCGCGATGCTGACCCAGCATCTCGATGTCGTCTGGTCACTGATCTGGTCGCTGGTGGTCGCCAACATCATCTGCGTGGCGATCCTCCTGGCGTCGGCGCCGTGGATCAGCCGGCTCGCCTATATCAAGACCAGCCTCTTGGTGCCCATCGTGCTGCTGTTCGCGATTCTCGGCTCCTATCTCGGCCAGAACGCGTGGGAGAATCTCGTCCTCATTATTTTCCTCGGCGGGCTCGGTTATCTGCTCAAGCGTCACGACTGGCCGCGCGCGCCCTTCGTGATCGGCGTCATCCTCGGCAAGATCGCCGAGGATTCGCTGCTCAAGGCGCTCGCCATCTGGGGCTACGAATTCTTCTTCCGTCCGATCTCGCTGGTGCTGATCGCCATGATCTTCGGCTCAATCGCGTTCTACGTCTATCGCCAGCGCAATCCTCGCGTGGGCATCGCCCATGGTTGAGGGCCGCACGCTCGCCGCCGGGATCATGTTCGCGATCTTCGTGATCATGGTGGGCCTTGCGCTGACCTATGACGGCGACGCGCGCTTCCTGCCGCTCGTCATCGGCATTCCGGGCCTGCTGCTTTCGGGCGCCCAGCTTGCCATCGAGCTGCGCACGGCCAAAGGCGAGCATGAATTCACCGCGGAGAACCGCAGCGCCGAATTCAAGATGATTTTCTGGTTCGTCTTTTTCGTCGTCGGCATCATCTTTTTCGGATTCCCCTATGGGGGCCCGGCGATCGTGGCGATGTACCTGCATTTCTCCTGGCGGGAACGCTGGTATGTCTCGCTCGGCGCGGCTCTGTTCGCCTGGGCGATCCTTTACGGCGTCTTTGGATATGTGCTCGGCCTGCCTCTGTTCGAAGGGCTGGTCGTACAATGGGTTTTGGGCTAGAGGCTCGGGCGAGCTTCAGCCCCCGCGCGAAATATAAAGTGGAGTTACGGGAATGTGTGGAGACCTTGAGGACCAGAGCGCCGAAGACCAGGCTGAGCAATTTTACGCCCGCTTCGTCGCGCACGCCCATTCCTTCCTCGGCGCGCTGAAGGCGAATGGCAAGAATGCCGATGCCGTGCACGCCCATCTCGACCGCCTGTTCCGCGAGCAATTGTCGGCCGCCATCGATCCCAACCGGGCGCCCGACGAAATGAGCGGCTATCAGCGCCTCGCTATGGAGCCCTTGGTGTTCGCGCGGCTGGCCGGATTCATCGCCGCCCATGCGCCGCTGTCCGAAGACCCGCTTCGCCGCATCATGGAAGCGCTGATGCTCGGCTATTCCGAAGGCGAAATCGCCGTCGATGACGATCACGGGCACGACCATGACGATCCGTTCCATAGCCATGGTCATGGCTATGGCCATTCGCACTGATCGCCGGGCGCATTCATGGCCGATAAGAACCTGACCGGGTCCAATTCCGCTTGGCAGTCCGACGTCATCGCGGACCTCATCAAGCAATTCGGCTTTCCCTATCTCGTGGTGAATCCGGGCGCGTCCTATCGCGGGCTTCACGATTCGCTCGTCAACCACAATGGCAACGACCCGCCGATGCTGGTCTCACCGCACGAGAAGATCGCGGTGCAGATCGCCCATGGCTACGCCAAGGCGTGCGGCCAGCCGCTCTGCGTCATCGTGCACAATGTGGTCGGGCTGCTGCATTCGGTGATGGGCATCTATTACGCCTATGTCGATCGCGCGCCGGTGTTCGTCGTCGGTGCCACGGGTCCGATGGACGAAGGCAAGCGTCGCCCGCGCGTCGATTGGGATCACACCGCGAACGTGCAGGGCAACGCGGTGCGCGACTTCGTCAAATGGGATTACCAGCCCGGCGGCGTCGAAGGCATTCCCGACTCATTCGCGCGCGCCTATTCGATCATGATGAGCGAGCCGCAGGGGCCGACCTATCTCTGCTACGACGCCGCCATTCAGGAAGCGCCGCTGACGCAAGCGATCAAGCTTCCCAACGTGTCGTCCGCGAAACAGCCGAGCAAGCTCGCCCCCGACATGAAGGCGCTGGCCGACATCGCCGACCGTTTGATCGCCGCGCAATGGCCGGTGCTGCTGCCCCAATATGTCGGACGCCAGCCGAGCGGAATGACCGATATGGTGGCGCTTGCCGAAACCATCGGCGCCCCCGTCGTCGACGGCCAGTCGCGGCTGAACTTTCCGACCGAACATCCGCTCGATTGCCGCTTCAACAAGGACGTGTTCAAGAAGGCCGATGTGATCCTGGCGCTCGATTGCCGCGATTGGGAACGTCCGACCCATTACAACGACCGCCTCAACCGTACGCTCAAAGCCCATTATCCAGATGGTTGCCAATGGCTCGACATCGGTTTCGCCGACATCGAAATCTCCAAATGGGCGATGGGCTATCAGAAATTCCCCGATTGCGCGGCGCGCGTGCTGGCCGATACCGAGATCGCGATTCCGGCGCTGACCGAGCTTTGCAAGACGCGCGTTGCCAAGGATGCGGGCGCCGCAAAGCGCATCGGCGCGCGGGCGCGTGAGGTCAAGGATATCCACGACAAGCAGCGCGCCAAATGGCGCGAGGAAGCGCGTGAAGATTGGGACGCCTCGCCGATCTCGCTGGCGCGTCTTGCCAGCGAAGTGTGGGAGCAGATCAAGACCGAGGATTGGGTGCTGACCACCGCGCCGTTCGAGGATTGGGCGACCAAGCTGTGGGATTTCGACAAATCCTATCGCTGGCCCGGCAAGGCGCTCGGCACCGGCACGCAGATCGGCATGGCCATCGGCGTCGCGCTCGCCCATCGCGGCAAGGGCCGCCTCGTCGTCGATTGCCAGACCGACGGCGATCTGATGTTCGATGTCGGCGCGCTGTGGTTCGCGGCCAAGCACGAGATCCCGATGCTGTGCGTGATGCACAACAACCGCGCCTATTACAATGATTGGGAGCATCAGATCACCATCGCGCGCCAGCGCGGCACGCCCGAGAGCCGCGCCTATATCGGCATGGACATCGAAGGGCCGGCGCCCGATTTCGCGGGGCTCGCGCGCTCGCTCGGCTGGTACGCCGAAGGGCCGATCGAAAACCCCGCCGACATCGCGCCCGCTTTGAAGCGCGCCATCGCGCAGGTGAAGGCGGGCAAGCCCGCTCTCATCGATACCATCACGCAGCATCGCGGCTGAACGGAAAAAACGGCAGATGAAAGTCGGCGTCGTCGGGGTAGGCGAAATGGGCGGCGCGATCGCCGGTCATCTGATCGCCAAGGGTCACATTGTCACCGTCTTCGACATCGATGCGGCGCGCGTGAAAGCGGCGGCGGAGCGCGGCGCCGCGGCGACCGCAAGCCTCGAAGACCTCGCCGGCAAAGCGGAGCTGTTCCTCGCCATCGTCTCGACCGACCAGCAATCGCGCGACGTCACCGATGTGCTGTCGCGTCATGCCGCGAAAGATTCGATCATCGCGGTCGTCGCCACCAACGGTCCCAAGACGATGCAGGAGCTGGGCGCGTTGTGCGCGTCCCGGGGAATGCGTTTTATCGATGCGCCCGTCGTCTATGGCGCGTCGGGAGCCCGCGAAGGCACGCTGCTGTCGCTGTGCGGCGGCGCCGAGGAAGACGTCGAGCGGGCGCGGCCCGTGCTGATGGCCTATAGCCGCAACGTCCTGCGCGTCGGTCCCGTCGGTGCCGGCCAATTGGCGAAGGCGTGCAACAATCTGCTTCATTGGGCGCATTGCGTTTCCAATTACGAGACGTTGCTGATCGCCAAGCGCTTCGGCATCGACGCGCAGAAAATGCGCGAGGTTCTACTGGAGTGCCCTGCCTTCAATTTGACGCTCAAGCGCTGGGACAATACCCGCTTCACCTGGCAGGAGAAGGACATGGATTTGACCATGGACCTTGCCCAGGAAGCCGGGCTTTCCCTCCCCTTGGCCGGCCAGATCGATCAGCTCGTGAAATTGTTATCGGCCGCCGACGTGAAGGCGCTGCTATACGGCGAGGAATGCGAATATCTGGGGCGGAAGATCGTGCCCTTGAGCCCCGAAGAGGGCGGATTGGGATAATATAGAGTGCCTCGTGGGCGGACCACCAGGGCAGGGGGAGACGGAAAGCACCATGGCGAAGAAAAGCGCCCTCTGGTCCTACACCATCGCGGGATGGTCGGGCTTCTACGTCATGCTGGTCGAGTTGCTCTCGGGCCGGCTCATCGCGCCGTCCTTCGGCAGCTCCATCTATGTCTGGGGCTCGGTGATCTTCATCTTCATGCTGGGCCTGTCGATCGGCTATCTGTTGGGCGGCATCTATTCGCAATATGCCCCGAGCGTCAGCAAATTGTGCGGCATTCTCGCGGCCTCCGCATTGACGACGCTGCCGACGGTGTTCTTCGGCACCGCGATCCTCGATTTCATGTTCAACCTGATCGTCGATCCGCGTTTCGGCTCGCTGATGACCTGCGTTTGCCTTTTCCTCGTGCCGACGATTTTCGCCGGCATGGTGTCGCCCTATGCCATCCGCATCATCGTCAAGAACCGGGAATCGTCCGGCCACGACGCCGGATATCTTTATTTTGTCTCGACGCTCGGGAGCAGCATCGGTACGCTCCTGACCGCCTTCTACCTGGTGCTGTTGTTCGAGATAAACACGATCCTGTTGGTTGCAATCAGCATTTCACTGGTGCTTGCTGGCCTCGGAACATTTGCCAATCATGGAAAGCAATAAACCCGCCATGCGCGTTTTGACCGCTCTCTTCGCCCTGATTTTCGCAAGCCTCGCCGCGCCCGCCGGCGCGCAGCAATTGCTTCATCAGGAACGCTCGCTCTACCGCAACATCTTCGTCACCCAGATCGGCGACGAACGCTGCATGCTGTTCCAATATCCGCGTCCCCTGGGCCGCGAATCCTGCATGCTGCTGAGCCAGCCCGACAAGCTCATCTTCGATTACACGCAGATGATGATGGCAGGGCTCTATCTGAACCCGAAACCGGCGAAGCTTCTGATCATCGGCGAAGGCGGCGGCTCGATCCCGATGGCGATCCAGCAGATGCTGCCCGACACGCAGATCGACCTCGTCGAGCTCGACGTCGCGGTCGACCGCATCGCCAAGCGCTATTTCAATTTCAAGCCCGGCCCGAAGATGAAGGTCACCATCGCCGACGGCCGCGTCTTCGTGAAGCGCGCGATCCCGCAGAAGCCCAGTTACGATATGATCATGCTGGACGCGTTCGACGCCGATTACATCCCCGAGCACATGCTGACCCGCGAATTCCTCGAAGAGGTCAAATCCATCCTGGCGCCCAACGGCGTCATCGTCGCCAACACCTTCTCCAACAGCGCGCTCTACGATTATGAATCGGTCACCTACCGCGCGGTGTTCGGGACGTTCTACAATCTGAAGCTCGGCAACCGCATCATCGCGACGCGTCTCGGCGGGCCGCCCCCGATGAGCGAGATCCGCGCCAACGCGGCGGCGGTGGAGGCCGAATTCCAGAAGCGCGGCTTTGGCCAGAGCTTCTTGTTGCCGTTGTTCACCACCCAGGCCGATTGGAACCAGAGCGCGCGCGTCCTGACCGACCAATATTCGCCGTCCAACCTTCTCAACGCGCTGCCGCGGGTGCGTTAGTGGAAGGTGAAGCGGACCCCGCCGAAAGTGCTGCCCAAGCGGGCCATAACCGCGAGCAACCCGTCGTGTGGGAACGCTGGCAGAGGAAGCGCACCTTCGTCCGCGCGCTCGAAGGCACCTACTCGCATCTGACCAAGGAATTGCTGGATCAGCCGCGCGTCATCTCGATGCCGAAAAAGCCCTGGAAGGGCGGCCCGCAGCATTTCAGCAAAGTGGGCATTTCACCGGGCTCGGTCGCCATCGCCCAATCCATCGAGACGCATATCGAAGCCTATGGTCCCGGCGCCTACGGCCAGAAGCACGGCCATCTCAACAGCGCCGTGTTCTATGTCCTCAAGGGGCGCGGCTACGACATCCACGACGGCAAGCACATTCCCTGGAAGGCCGGCGAGATCATGATCGTCGAGACCGGCTGTGTGCACCAGCACTTCAACGCCGACCCCGACAACGAAGCGATCCTGCTGGTGTTCAAGGCGAAGCCGCTGTTCCTGTTCATGCACCTGCTCTATCAGAAGATGGTCATCTATCCGCCGACCACGCTTCTGGAAGGCCATGAGGACTGGAAGCCTCCGACGGATTTGTAATGTCGGCCGTCGAAAGCCCCAGCGCCGCCGCCTACGTCGCGCCAACGCCGCAAAACCGAAATCCCACGCTGCGTCTGGCGCAATTGGCCCTGTGCGTAGGCGTACCTTTCATCATCTGGTTCTCGCCGCTGGACGTGCCCATGAACGCCAAGGCGGCGCTCGCCATTTCCGCCTTTATGATTCTGGCGTGGATGACCGAGGTGATGGAATACGCCTCGGCCGGGCTGGTCGGTCTGCTGCTGTTCTGGTTCTTCAAGGTCGCCGAGCCCGCAATCGTGTTTCGCGGCTTCGTCGATCCGGCGTCCTGGTACTATATCGGCGCGATCCTGATTGGCGCGATGGCGATCAAGACGGGCTTGCCGCTGCGCATCGCCGCCTTCGTGGTCAAGCGCGTCGGCGTCACCTATTCGCGCCTGCTGCTTGGCCTCATCCTGATCGACTTCCTGTTGACCTTCATTGTGCCGTCGGGGGTCGCGCGCATCGTCATCATGGCGCCCATCTGCATCGGCGTGATCAATCTCTTCGGCGTCGATCGCGGCTCCAATATCGGACGGGGCATCTTCCTCGTCGTCACCTATTCCGCGGCGCTGTTCGACAAGATGATGATCGCCGGCACCGGCGCGATCACGGCGCGCGGCTTCATCGAGCGTGTCGGCGAAGTCGAGGTCACCTATTCGTTCTGGCTGCTCGCCTTCATTCCGTGCGCCATCCTGGCGATCTTCTCCGGCTGGCGCCTGACGTTGTGGCTGTTTCCGCCGGAGGTGGAGAGCCTGGAAGCGCGCCGTGCGGAAGTGCACGAGGTATTCCGCAGCAAAACGCCATGGACGCCGCAATCGACCAAGGCCACGTTGCTGATCGGTTTGGCGCTGGCGCTCTGGTTGACCGATGAGTGGCACCATTTGTCCGCTGCCATGATCGCCTTGAGCATCGGCCTGTTGGCGCTGCTTCCTTTTGTCGACGTGCTCGACACGGATGATTTCCGCAAAGCCAATATGCTGCCCTTCTTCTTCGTCGGTGCGGCGTTCGGCATGGGTGAGGTGTTGCGCGCCACCGGGGGCTTGGAGGTCCTCACCAGCAACATCCTCGGCGGCATGGAGCCCTATCTCGAGAACCGCGTGCTCGCGGTGCCGCTGCTTTACTGGACGGCGTTCATCTATCATTTCTTCACGGCGTCCGAGATTTCCATGCTGGCGACGTCATTGCCGGTGCTGATGGAATTCTCGAAGACGAACGCGCTCGACCCGCTCTGGGTCGGCCTCGTATGGTCGTTCGCGGCCGGAGGCAAGCTTTTCGCCTATCAATCGGCGCCGCTGATCGTGGGCTATTCCTATGGTTATTTCCGGCACATGGATCTGGTGAAGCTCGGCTTCCTGCTGACGGTGGTCGAGTTCGGCGGGTTGTGCTTCTGCGCCTTCGTCTGGTGGCCGCTGTTCGGGTTCTAGCGCGGGGCCCCTTTAGGCTCAGCATCCCTAATCGGATATCGGGACAAGATGTTTTCCAAATTTGTAAGCACGGGTTTCAAATAGGGTTGATCAATTTCGAAAAGGAATTTGTGCGACTGATTGAGGTGATCGGGCGTGATCTCAATTGTAATCGTCATGTGGCCGAGCGATTTGCAGTGTACCGTTAGGGCAAGGTCTGGCTCCATACATTGAAGGTTGGCGCTTCCAACTAACTTCTCTTGAAGCACTTGAAGTTGATCGAAAAACGACTCCAATTCGGGCGTTCTGATAATTGCGCCGTGCGCTTTAACCACCGCGCCGGTCGCCTCAACGCGCACTTGAACGTCCAACCAGTTCCCATCCCAATAGTCATACATGTCTGGGTATTGACGGCCCAATACCCAAAGCGAAAGTCCGGCAATTTTAATATCGGGTTCTTTGCGCATCACATCCGCAAAAATTCTTTCGCGTTCTCGCAAAGGATTTTCTGCTTCTGCTTCTCGCTGATGTCGCCGCGCTCTTTCAGCTCATGCACCGTGCCCGGATATTCCGAATCGAAATGCGGATAGTCGGTCGCCAGCAGCACGCGGTCTTCGCTGAATTCCGCGAGCGCATGCGGGAGCAGCCTTTCGTCGGCCTCGCAGGTGACGTAGCAATTCTGCTTGATGTATTCCGACGGCTTCCTGGTGATCTTGGGCGTGAAGCCGTTCTTCATGCGCTTATAGTCGTCGTCCATCCGGTGCATCCAATAGAGGATCCACTCGGCGCTGCATTCGAAGAAGGCAACGCGCAAATTGGGATGGCGCTCGAAGATGCCGCCCGTGGTCAGCGCCACCAATCCGGCCGTGCAATTGAACGGGCGCCCCAGCACATGCATGGCGAAGAAATTGTCGTAGCGGTTGATCAGATCGCCCATGGTCGCGGGATGCAGCATCAGCGGCACGTCGAGCTTCGCGGCCTCGGCGTAGAACGGCTCGAACACCGGATTGTCGATCGTGTGCTTGTGGCTGTAAGGCGTCAGATGGATCGCCTTGAAGCCGAGCGTTTTGACGCAATGGCGCAGCTCATCGACGAGCGCTTCTGGATGTCCCCACGGCATCACGCCGATGGGCCACAGCCGGTCTTCGTTGCCGGCGATGAGGCCCTTCACCCAATTGTTGTAGGCCCGGCATAGAGCCGCGCCCAATTCGCCTTCGGTATAGGTGGGGATGGAAAGCTGCGTCGGGAACAGGAATTGGTGGTCGATGCCTTCCTTTTCGTTCTCGGCGAGCCGCGCCTTCATGTCCCAGCCGCCGACTTGGCGACGGGCGATGTCGCCGCCGTTCCAGTTCTCATAAGGGTCGTAGACGATTGAGTGATTGAAATGCTTGCCGACTTCTTCCGGCCAGGGGCGTAAGTTGTGCTTGAACTTGGCGCGGACGTTTTTCTCGTTGTTGAGCCGCACTGGAGTTTCCCCCGCGAACTTGCCCGTCAGGCGATACACCTCGTCCATGATGTATTCCTCGCGCAGGTGCGAATCCATGTCGAAGACTTTCATGCTGTTCCCCTTGAGTGATGTTCTATTTGACGATCGCCCGCGTCTTGGCGACGACGTCTTTGGGCGTCGCGTAGATTTCGGCGATGAGGCGCTGTAGCTCGGCGCCGGCAACCGGCGCGATCTGGAGATTGCTGCGTTTGGCGTCGGCGAGAAACGCCGGGTCCTTCATCGTGTCCTCGAAACCTTTGCGCAATATCGCGGTGCGCTCGGCCGGGATGCCGGGTGGTCCGATCAAGGGATAGCCGAGCACGTTGCGCGCGAAGATCAGGCGCAGGATCTGCCGCTGCTCCTCGGTCTTGGCGAAATCCATGATGAGGGGCACGTTCTGCAATTGCGGATGTTTGCGGAAACCCAGCTGCACCACCACCTTGATCGCATTGCTGTCGAGCCAGGCTTTGCGCGTCGAGATCAGGCTCGACCATGACCAGCCGCAGCGCCCATCCACCTCGCCGCGTTCGAGCGCGAAGTCGATGTCGTTGCCGCCGGGATAGCCCGCGACCACCTGCATCTTGGCGCCGAACACGCCGTTCAGCACTTTGGGGAATTGATTGGTGTCGGCGCCCGCGCCGGTGCCGCCGACGGTGAAGGGCTTGGCGACCAATTGCTCGAATGTCGCGATGCCGGCGCGGCTCGACACCACGCAGACGCTAACATCGTCGCCCGGACTGCCGATCCAGCTATATTTGACGGCATCGTAGCGGGCGAGGGCCGTTTCGCCGAGCAGCGGTTCGAACGGCGCGCCGCGATTGGGAATGCCGAGCATGGTCCCGTCTTTGCGCGCCGCGTTGTAGAGATAATTCGACAGCCGCACGCTGCCGGCGCCGTCCATGTTGGAGACGACGAGCCGCGGGTTCCCCGGGATGTGCTTGGCGTAATGACGGGCCAGCAGCCGCGCATAGATGTCATACGCCCCGCCGGGCGAGGAGCCGACAAAGAGCGTCATCGTTTGGCCGCGGAAGAAATCGCGGCCTTGCGCCGATGCGGGACTTGGCGGCAGAAGGACCGCAAGCATGGAGGCGGCGGCGAACGCAACACGCGCGAAAACTGTTCTCATCAACGTCACAACCTCAAACCCGTTTGGACGGCGAATATATAGCCCATCGCCAAAGCCCGTCCTATCACGGCCTCGCGTTTCAATTTGTGCTTGCAGGCTTTGCTCTGTAGCTTTGGCTTTAAACAGGAGCGCCAATGGCGGACGAGGGCGACCAGCGCCGCTTCAAGCATAATCTCCAGGACGAGGTGGACGGCGCCGCCGTCTACAATGCGCTCGCGGACGCGGAAAGCGACCCGAACCTCGTGCGGATTTATCGCAGGCTCGCCTCCGTCGAAAGCGCCCATGCCGAATTCTGGCGTTCGCGTTTGGGGCGCTTCGCGCCCATCCTGACGCCGAGCCTCAGAGCGCGCGCGCTCGGCTGGCTGGCGCGAAGGTTCGGAGCCGGCTTCGTGCTGCCGACATTGGTGGCCGCCGAGAAGCGGGTCAGCGCGCATTACGACGCGCAACCCGATGCGGTGGCGGGCGGGTTGCCGGCGGACGAACGCTCGCATGCCCGCATCATCGGTCTTGCGGCATCGACGCATACGGGCCTTTCGGGCCCGGCGCTGGCGCGGCTCGAAGGGCGCCACAGGGGCGGCGGCAATGCGTTGCGCGCGGCGGTGCTTGGCGCCAATGACGGCCTCGTTTCGAATTTGAGCCTGGTGATGGGCGTCGCGGGTGCGGCGGCCGCCGAGCGCACCATCCTGCTCACGGGGCTCGCCGGCCTTGTCGCGGGCGCCTGCTCGATGGCGATGGGCGAATGGCTGTCGGTCACCAGCACGCGCGAACTTTATGAGCGTCAGATCGCGACCGAGGCCGAGGAACTGAGGCAATCGCCCGAGGAAGAGAAGGAAGAACTCGCGCTTATCTATCAGGCCAAGGGGCTTGGCGAAGCGGAAGCGCACGCGCTCGCCGCCCGCCTTATCGCCGATGAAAGCGTGGCGCTCGACACGCTGGTGCGCGAGGAACTCGGCATCGATCCCAAGACGCTGGGCGGCTCCGCCTACGAGGCGGCGGCGACGTCGTTTCTCCTGTTCGCATTGGGCGCGATCTTTCCGGTGATCCCGTTCTTTTTTCTTACCGGCGCGCCGGCGCTGTTCGCCAGTCTCGCATTCGCGGGCGTTGCGCTTGCAGCGGTCGGCGCCGGCACATCGCTCTTCACCGGACGCGGCCTTGTCTTTTCCGCCACGCGTCAGATCGCCATAGGCTATGGCGCGGCCCTCATCACCTATGGCATCGGACGCGTCGCCGGTGTTGCACTCGGATAAACTCAAGGAAATGAAATGACACGCCTCTCCTATGTCGATTGCACGAAGCTCTCGCCCGAGCAGAAAGAGCTTTACGATTCCATCGCCAGCGGCCCGCGCGCGGCAAAGCGCAAATCGCTGGTCGATGCGGACGGCCATCTCACCGGCCCGTTCAATTCCTTCCTGCATAATCCGGGGCTTGGCAAACATTGGTCCGCCATCGGCGAGACTTTGCGCTTCCGCACCAGCATCGACCGGCGTCTGTTCGAGCTTGCGATCCTCGTGATCGCGGTCCATTGGCGTTCGGGCCATGAATGGGCGGCGCATTCGCGTCTCGCGCGCGAGGAGGGGCTGGGCGAAGAGATCATCACCTCTTTACGGCGCGGCGAGCGCCCGCAATTCGCCAAGGATGACGAAAAAATCATCTACGATTTCGTGCAGCAATTGGTCAGCGAACGGCGCGCCAGCGACGCGCATTACGCGAACGCGGCCTCTCTCCTCGGCGAAGAGAAGCTTATCGAGCTCGTCAACGCGCTCGGCTATTACATCGGTTTGGCGGCGATGCTGAACGCGTTCGAGGTTCACCCGCCCAAGGAACTCGACGATCCCTGGCCGCTCGGCTAGTCATTCATTGCCGAGAAGATCGGCGAGGTCGCTCGGATCGAGCATCTGGGCAAGCCGCCTCTTGGCGCGGTAGACGCGCGTCTCCACCGCCTTCGCATTGATGCCGAGCGTTTCGCCGGCCTCCTTGTGCGACAGGCCCTCGAGCGCGGTGAGCACCAGAGCTTCCTTCAAGGGCCGGGGCAATTTGGCGACCGCGGTTTCGAGCCGTTGCAGCGCGTGATCCATCTGGTGCGCGGAATCGGGAGCGCTCGTGGCGGGCTCGCTCGACGCGGCGCCGATCCCGAGCAGCGCCAGCGCCGCCCGGCGCACGGCGTTGCGGCGCGCGCGGTCGCGACATTTGTTGAGCGCGATGCGCCGCAGCCAGGCTTCGAACGGGCGTTCGGGATCGAAACGGGCGAGCGCGCCCCAGGCCGAAACGAAACTCTCCTGCAACACGTCATAGGCATCGTCGCGGTCGGCGACGTAGCGGCGGATGAATTGATAGAGCCAGCCCTTGTGCCGGCGCATGATGGCGCCGAAGGCAGCCTGGTCCCCCCGCCGCGCGGCGATGGCGAGCGAGGCGTCGGATGGATCTTCGGCTGGCCTCACGGGTTGGAGGCGGTCGCGGTCAAGACCTCACGGACCTTGCGGTCGTAGATCATCTGCTGTTCGGGCGTGAGAATGTCGCGCACTTCGAGGACGTAAAGAATCGTCGCCCGCTGCAATTCGCCCAATCCCTGCTCGACGTGATTGCTGGCTTCCTGTGCTTCGCGGCCGAACGCCATGTCGGACATCAGCGCGTCGGCGAGCTCGCGATTGGCTTCGGCGACCTGCGAGCGCAGCATGACGCGGCGGTCGTAATATTTGCTCTCGATGGTGCGGACGTCGCGGGACTGTTCCGAGGAGAGCTGCAGATCGCTATGGACGATCTCCGAGACCGTCTGGCGCAGCGGCAGTCCTTGCGCGTCATTGTCGAGCGCGTTGCGCGCGCCCATCCATCCGCCGACGGTGCCCGCCAGCAGGGCGACGGCGACGGTCAGCACGAGATTGCGCCAAAACGGGTTCAAACGCCGCCCTCGAGCCGCACCGACGGTGCCATGAAGCTGTCGTCGGAGAGCACCACGGTTTCGCTGTGCAGCGGCATCGGCATCACGGAGATGCCGGTGAACTGGGCAACCAGAAGGCCGAGCAGCAGCGCCCCGCAACTGACCGCGAGCTGGACTTGCAGCGTCTTGCCGCCGAAAATGTCCTGCTGGCTCTTGCGATCGATTCGCAACCACACATTGGCTTCCAACCGGTCGAGACCGCGGTCGGGAGGCGTCGCCTTCAGCCGGCTTAAAAGTTCGTCAATTCCTGCCATTGCCGCGACCTCCGAAAGCCATAGCCCTCCGCGCTACATACGCATCGGGGGGCTTATTCCCTCACAAACCCGTTCTTCCCGCCGGGTGAGGGGGATACAGCCCGCCCACGTATGATACAGTAGGAACTCCCCGGGCCGAAATGGCCTAAACCGGCGGAAGCTGTGGGATGAAATACGGGCTCCCCGTTTTGGTTGCCGTCCTCGCTTCCGCTGGCGCGAATTCCGCTGCCGCGCACCATTCATTCTCCATGTACGACCGTTACCGGACGGTTACGCTCTCGGGCACAGTCAAGGAATATATCTGGACCAGCCCTCACGTGACGATCCAATTGCTCCGCAATGCTGGCCGCGGCCCGGTGGTGTGGACGGTCGAAGGCAGTTCTCCGACCGTGCTTGCCCGCGGCGGCTGGACCAGCACGGTGATGAAGCCGGGCGACAGGATTTCGCTCGGCCTGCATCCGCGGAAAGACGGAAGCGCGGGCGGGCTGCTTGCTGACGAACAGCAATTGCTGGTCAACGGCCATCCCGCCAAGGGCGTGCTGTGGCTGCGACAGCACGGTGAAGAACTGAACGAGATGACAATTCGGCAATAAATCGGCGGCAAAAGACCGCATCGTTCGGGCGGGCGCGCGCGGGCATTTTTTGGATTGTTTCCACCTCGCGTTCCAAGCCTCCGATTTCGCGAGGACTTTTTGTTTCGGATGTGTGGGATCGGAAGTTTGCCGCAACCGGAAGACGGTGAAAACACGGTGCCGGTTTTCCGATTTGTGCGGGTGCTAAGAGGATTAGAACATTGACAATTGCGCCATTTGCCTGCACTAGCAGGCTGGGTCGTTGTGAGGGACTTTCATGCATGTGATACCGGAATCTTGGTCGCATTTGCACATTCTTGTGACCGTCTTTCCGTCGGTCGGATTGCTGCTTTTGCTCGGTTTGTACGGCGGCGCGTTCCTCTGGAACAACGAGATGATGAAGCGAACCTGCCTCGTCTCGTTCGCCATTTTAGGCATCCTGGCGATCCCGACCTATTTCAGCGGCGAATATGCGACGGCCGCGGTCCTCGCCGCGGACGACATGATCAACGAAGTGACGTTGGACCAGCATGTCTTCTGGGGCTACTTCGCGCTCACCCTCCTTGTGGCGATGGGTACAGCCGCGGGTTACGAATTGTGGCGCTTCCGCTCGCGCGGGAGCCTGTCGCTCAACGCGCTGCACCTGGTCCTCGGTCTTGCCGTCGCGACCATGGTGATGATGCTCTATGTCGGCGAGCGCGGCTGGGAGATCAAACATCACGAGCTTCAACTCGTCGCCCAGGTGAACAACATTGTTTCCGCCGGCGACGTTCCGCAGGGGCAGGGAACGACGCAGGGCTGGTCGCACGTCCACATGATCCTCAATCACTTCCCGACCGTCGGGTTCGTGATTGCGCTCGGCTTCTTCGTCATTGCTCTGCTGACGCAGAACACCGGCATGAAGCGCGGCAGCCTAGTACTCTTCACCATTTGCGGCATCTTGGGCGCCCCGACCTATGTCACGGGCGCGGCGGCGATGTGGGCGTTGACCGATCCTCAGCCGGTGCTTGGGATTACCAAGGCCTCGATCGACGCGCATCGAGATATGGCGTTGCTGGCGCTATTCGGTCTCGCCTTTACCGGCGTCACCGCCTGGATAGCGCTGTGGCGGTTCCGCTATCTCGGCACGTTCTCCGACCGCGCGATGTATACGGTCCTCGGCTTCGGTATCGTCACGCTTGGTTTCATGGCCGAGACCGGCCACCGCGGCGGGCAGATCAATCATCCCGAAATCCGCACCGAGGCGCTGCCGACCGACGCCACCGCCTTCTGGAGCCCGCAGATCGAGCTCCTGATCAACAACGTGATCTGGTTCGTGCCCTGGCAGACCGTGCATTTCTTCGGCTATTCGCTGGTCTTCGGCACCGTGCTGGCCGTCGCGCTGCGCGTGCTGGGCTTCTGGAAAACCGTACCGTTCTCCGCCGTGCACCGGTTCCTGCCCTTGGGCGTGTTCGGTGTGGTGATGAACGTCTTCACCGGCATGCTGATGCTGATGGCCGATACGTTCCGCTATGTGAACGAAGCGTCCTTCACGCCGAAGATGATCCTGCTTCCGATCGGCGCCATCGCGGTTCTGTATTTCTCTCTGTCGGAACCGCTTTGGAAGATCAAGGCGGGAGAGGACGCGCCGATGGCCGCCAAATGGGTCGCCGTCATCGTCCTCTTGTCTTGGGTTGGCGTGATCATGGGCGGCCGGTTGCTGCCCTATACGTGATACGGAGGGGATACCCCTATGGAACTCTTATTGATGGTCGTTGCCGTCTCGGCGTTTGTCTTGGCCCTGTCTTTCACCGGGATATATTTCTTGAACAAGGATGTGGACCGCACCGGCCTCTAAACCGGCCCGTATCGGTGGACACAGCGCGATCGAGGGAGACTGAACAATGTTCGAAATGATCACGAGTACCCAGTATGCGACCTGGGTCAGGGAATCCTGGGGCTGGCCCTATGCACTGACGCTGCACGCCTTCGGGACGGCGGTCGTCGTCGGTCTCATCTTCATCATCGGCCTGCGTCTCCTCGGTTTATTCCGCACGATCCCGCACGCCTCGCTGCTCCGGCTGATCCCCGTCATCTGGGTCGGCGTCATCGTGCAGGCCTATAGCGGCTTCACGCTGTGGACCTCGAAGCCGGACAAATATTTCGCCGACGGGATGTTCCTGTGGAAGTTCTCGCTGGTCGTGCTCGGGGTCATCGTGACCCTATATTTCCAGAAGATCCTCAAGCAAGAGGCCGCCGGCTGGGACAAGTCGGGAAAGGCCTCCAAGCGCGGCGTGCAGTTCGTCGCCCTGACGGCCCTGTGCTGGACCGCCGTTTTGGTCGCCGGCCGCCTGACCGCCTATATCGGGACCTTGTACGGCTAAACAAAAGCCGGCTTTCGACATGCAAAAACCGCCGCCCTCATCCGAGGCGCGGCGGTTTTTTTCGTTAGAGATCTAAACCAGTGGCCGATTGCGCCACTTGTCTCTCAGAAGCGTCACGCTGCCGCTTAGGCCGAGGATGAAGAAGGCCGTCATCAGCATAAAAGCCAAGGTCGTGCCGGCACCGACGCCGGAAAAGGCGAGCAAGCCCGCGATCA
>SHWE01000023.1 GCA_009693985.1 Alphaproteobacteria bacterium
CGATGGTTTGCAGGAACGCATCGGTCACGCGCACCGTGTTGTTCGAGTTCTGCCCCGACACCGTCACATAGGCCTCCGAATCCCAATCCGTGTCGTAGGTGCGGAAATCGATGCGGTCATAGCCCTGCTTGGCGAAGGCGATGACGCGCTCGATGTAATTGTCGGAGACGAAGACCTTGCGGGCGGCCTTGATCTCGCGCTTGAGCGCCGGATTGAGGTTGGGATCGAAGCAATCGTCGCCCGAGCCCTCGCAATTGCGGCACGCCTTGATGATGGCGTTGAGATGCCGCTCGGCGAGCTTGGAGCCCGTCACCATGGCGGCGACCTTCTGCTCCTCGATCACCTTCCAATTGATGAAATCCTCGATGTCGGGATGATCGGCATCGACGATCACCATCTTGGCGGCGCGCCTTGTGGTGCCGCCCGATTTGATGGCGCCCGCCGCCCGGTCGCCGATCTTCAGGAAGCTCATCAGGCCCGACGATTTGCCGCCGCCCGAGAGCGATTCATTCTCGCCGCGCAGATGCGAAAAATTGGTGCCGGTGCCCGAGCCATATTTGAACAGGCGCGCTTCGCGCGTCCACAAATCCATGATGCCGCCTTCATTGACCAGATCGTCGGCGACGCTCTGGATGAAGCAGGCATGAGGCTGCGGGTGTTCATAGGCGGAAGCCGACTTCACCAGCTCGCCGAGCAGGAAATCGACGTAGTAATGGCCTTGGCTGGGGCCATCGATGCCATAGGCCCAGTGAAGGCCGGTGTTGAACCATTGCGGGCTGTTAGGCGCCGCCTTCTGCGAGGCCAGCATGTGGCACATCTCGTCATAGAAGGCGCGCGCGTCGGTTTCGCCGTCGAAATAGCCGCCCTTCCAGCCCCAATAGGCCCAGGTGCCGGCCAGGCGGTGGAACACCTGCTTGGCGCTAACCTCGCCGACTTTCCGTTCCTTCTCGGGCAGAGAGGCAAGCGCGTCGGTGTCCGGCACTTGGCGCCACAGGAAGGAGGGGACGTCGTTCTCTTCGACCGCTTTCAGCTTCACCGGCACGCCGGCGCGGCGGAAATATTTCTGCGCCATCACGTCGGAGGCGACCTGGCTCCAAGCGACCGGGATTTCGATGCCTTCATGGCGGAACACCACCGAGCCGTCCGGATTGCGGATCTCGCTCGTCACGCTGTGGAAGTTGAGGCCCTCATAGGGCGACTTGCCTTCGGTGGTGAAAAAACGCCGGATACGCATCGCAAATCCCCCTTAAAGCCCGAGTTCCAAACCGCCCCTCAAAGGCAAAGCGGTGCCGCCTCCAAAAGCACGGTGAACCGTGCTGCCGGTGTAAAGGCGTTGCCTTGCTTCTGATCCCCCCGCTGCGTGAACCGCCGCGAAGGAAGGGAAGGCTAAAACCGACTTAGGCTGATTGCAATAGGAATTGTATTAAGCCGTCGCCGAGCCCCTACATTTAGGGGGGATAACAATATCCATTAAATTCAAGCCGGTACCGCGAGACGCTTAGACTCTGTGGAAAAGCCTGTGGGAAAAATTCGCAGCGCGCGATGGGCGGCGCCGGTTCGTCCGACATGGCGCGAGGCCCGCTCCTGCAAAGCTCTCGCCTCGCGAATGTAGAAAAATCCGCGTTTTATGATCAGCGTGATTGCGGGCGTCGTCGAATCATTCGAGTCGTCTGCGCGCTTGGAGCTCCCGCTACGTTCCGCCTATAGTCCCGCCGCTTTTGACGAAGGAATCGGTGCGTTCATGTTGGGAAAGTTTTTCGTGTGGTGGCAGGACGCGACGCCCGGCACGCTGCTGACCACCTGGTTTTCCGGGACAGCGGTTGGCAAGGACAATTTCGGTAACCGCTATTACCAATCCAAGGACGGCAAGCGCCGCTGGGTGCTCTATGCCGGCACCGTCGAAGCCTCCCGCGTGCCTGCCGAATGGCATGGCTGGTTGCACCATACGTTCGTCAATCCCCCGACCCAGGAGCCGTTCAAGACCAAGTCCTGGGAGCTCGAGCATGAGCCGAACCTCACCGGCACGCCGGGCGCCTACCGTCCCGAAGGCAGCCTCTGGAAAGAGGGCAAACGGCCGCCCGCCACCGGCGATTACGAGGCCTGGCGCCCGAGCTGACCACCGTTGAACCATTATATCGTGGTCATTACGAAGCCTGGCGCCCGAGCTAGAATTTGGGCTGATTTCGACAAGCCGGCCGCGAGGCCCTAATTTGGCCGCGAAACGATTCGACTAAAGCGGCACGGGAGCAGCCCATGCAGAATTCCATCGTCGAAACCCTGATCGGCGCCGTGGTGATCGCGGTCGCCGCTTTGTTCCTGATGTTCGCCTATACCAGCACCGGCTCGGGTCCGGTGCGGGGCTATGACGTGGTCGCCGAATTCAACCGCGCCGACGGCGTGAACACCGGCACCGATGTGCGGATGTCGGGCATCAAGGTCGGCGCCGTATCGGGTATGCGGCTCGATCCGCAGACCTACAGCGCGGTCCTGACCCTGGCGCTCGAGAATAGCATCAAGATCCCCGACGATTCCTCCGCCCGCATCACCTCGGAAGGGCTCCTCGGCAGCCAGTACGTTTCCATCGAGCCCGGCGGGTCGCAGGATTTCCTGGTGGCCGGCGGCAGGATCGAAAATACCCAAGGCGCCGTCGATCTGATGGGCTTGATCGGCAAGGTCATGTTCAGCGCCGGCGCCACTCCGGCCGCGGGCGGCGCGGCCGTTGCCGCACCGAGCGGAGCACCGGCGGGCCCGTGACCCACCGCATCGTCATTTCTGTTGTAATGGCCATGTTGCTGGCGGAAACGGCGATGGCCGCGCCAGCGCCCGCGCCCGTTCCGCGCGTGCCGGCGCGCGCAGCCACGCTCGCCGATGCGACGCCGGACAAGGACGGCATCCGCCGCATGACGATCCTGCGTGGCCTCGACAAGATCACCGGGCGCGCCATCGATATCGAAGCGCCCGCCGGCATACCGGTGCGCTTCGGCTCGCTCACCATCACGTCGCGTTATTGCTACACGGTCCCGCCCGAACAGCCGCCGGAGACGAATGCCTTCCTGCAAATCGATGACGGCAAGCCCGGCGAGAAGCCGGTCATGATGTTCTCGGGCTGGATGTTCGCATCCACCCCGGCGCTCAATGCGCTGGAACATCCGATCTATGACGTCTGGGTGATTACCTGCAAAACCGACCAGCCCGCTTCGGCGCCGCCGCCTCTTCCCATCGCGCCGCCCGCCGAGCCGCCTGCCGCAGCGCCTGCGGAAGCGCTTCCGGAACCCGCATTGCCGGGCCTTCCCAGGCAATAGAAGTCCCCCTCATGTTCGAGCGCCTGCGCTAAGAGGCCCTGGAAGCGTTCTTCGGTGACGTTGATCGCGCCGAACTGTTCGAGATGCGGATTGGGGAATTGCGCATCCAAGAGCACATAGCCGCCGGCCTTCAGGCGCGCGGCGAGATGCACCAACGCGACTTTGCTGGCATCGGTGGCTCTGGAGAATTTGCTCTCGGCGAAGAAGGCTCCGCCCAGCGACAGCCCGTATAGCCCGCCGACGAGATTGTCCGCCTGCCAGATCTCGACGCTGTGCGCGTGCCCCCGCACATACATGATCTCGAACACGTCGATGATGGCTTCGTTGATCCAGGTATCGCGGCGATCGGGGCGGCTTTCCGCGCAGCCCCGGATCACCTGATCGAAAGCCGTATCGATGCGCACCTGGAAGCGGTCGCTTTTCACGGCGCGCGCGAGCCGGCGGGGGACGTGGAATTTCTCAAGCGGAATGATGCCGCGCTCATGCGGCCGTACCCACAGCACGTCCTTGGAATTGCGGCTTTCCGCCATGGGGAAAATGCCCAGACGGTAGGCGAGCAGCAATTCTTCGGGGTTTATTGCGCTCAACGGCGCTTCATCATCGCATCCAGGCTCAACGGCCCGGGGCCGACAGCAGCGATGTAAAGAAACGCGAAGCAATAGAGCACCATCACTTCGCCCCCATTCGCCATCGGATAGATGCTGCGCGGCGCGTGGATCCACCAATAGCCGACCGCCATCTCGCCCGAGATGAGGAACGCGAGGATGCGCGTATAGAGGCCGACCCCGATCAGGGCGCCGCCGAGGGTTTCGAGAATGCCGGTGAAATAGAGCAGCGGCAGCGACAGACCAGGCCGTGGAGTCGGGAAGTCGAACAATTTCTGCGTGCCGTGCTCGATGAAGGTGATGCCGAATGCGATCCGCATCAGGCTCAGCAATTGCGGCGAAAAACGTTGCAGCGTCGTGAACATGGCCCCTCCTGATTTTGGGGCCATGATACAGCGATCGGCGAAAGGGGGCTATTCGGCGGCGGCGACCACGCGCGGCGGCGGCATGACAGCGCCCATCCGCGTGTCCGGCATGGGCGGGCGCTGCGGAGCGTGGGGAACGGGTTGCGCCGCGACCGGCGCTTGGACTTTGCGCGGCCCCTAATCGGCCGGGACCAGCGGATCCTTCGAGGGGCGGCAGTCACCTTCGTAGAAGGCGCCCGTCTCGATCGAAAGCGTCTGGTAGAGAATGGAGCCTTCGACATGGCAGGTGGCGCAGAGCAGCAATTTGCGGGCGCGGATGTCGCCCTTGACGTGCCCGCGGACGGTGGCGTCCGCCGCCAGCACGTCGCCCTGGATGACCGCTTTCTCGCCGATGACGAGGATGCCGGCGCCGATATCGCCGTCGACGCGGCCATCGACCTGCAATTCGCCCGGCGTGTAGAGCGTCCCTTTGATCGTCAGATTGGAGCTGATGATCGAAGGCATGGCGGGCGCTTGGGCGACGCTACGCTTCGGATCGCTGACGACCGGCGCGGCCGGGGCTTTTTCTTTCGGTGACGAGAACATCGATTCTACTCCGTAGAATTTACCGTCTTGCCGCCCATGTGCGCGGGAAAGGCCTAAATCGTCAACGTCTTCAAGGCAATGTAGTTAATCGGGCGAGCCAAAGCTTGACGATTGGGCGCGGCTTAACGCCCCGTCATGCGGTAGGCGAGGAAGCGCTCCAGCCAATGGATGTCGTATTCGCCGTCCAGGATATCGGGCTGTTTGATCATCTCCTGGAACAGCGGGATCGTGGTGTCGATGCCGCCGACCACCAGCTCGTCGAGCGCGCGGCGCAGGCGCATCAGGCATTCGTTGCGGTTCTTGCCGTGGACGATCAGCTTGCCGATCAGGCTGTCGTAATAGGGCGGGATGCGGTAACCGGCATAGGCGGCCGAATCCATCCGCACGCCGAGCCCGCCGGGCGCGTGGAAATCGCTGATGCGTCCAGGCGAGGGCTGGAAGGTGAAGGCATTCTCCGCATTGATGCGGCATTCGATGGCATGGCCGGCGATGACGATGTCGTCCTGCTCGAAGTCGAGGGCAGAGCCGTCGGCGATGCGGATCTGCTCGCGGACGAGATCGAGGCCGGTGACGAGTTCGGTGACCGGATGCTCGACCTGGAGCCGCGTGTTCATTTCAATGAAGTAGAATTTGCCATTGTCGTACAAAAATTCGACCGTGCCGACACCAAGATAGCCGAGCTTCTTCAGCGCGTCGGTGACGACTTTGCCGATCTCGTTGCGGGCGGGGACATTGAGGGCGGGCGAGGGCGCTTCCTCCCACACTTTTTGATGGCGCCGTTGCAGCGAGCAATCGCGTTCGCCCAGATGCAGCACCTTGCCGTGCGAATCCGCGATGACCTGGATTTCGATGTGACGCGGCTTTTCGAGATATTTCTCCAGATAGACCGCATCGTCGCCGAAAGCGGCCTTGGCTTCGGAGCGCGCCGCCGAAAGCGCCAGCGGCAATTCCGCGGCCGAATGGGCGAGCTTCATGCCGCGTCCGCCGCCGCCGGCCGCCGCTTTCACCAGCACCGGATAGCCGATCTCGTTGGCGAATTTGATCGCCACCGCGTCGGATTCGATGGCGCCGTCGGAACCCGGCACGGTCGGGATGCCGAGCTCCTTGACCGCCTTCTTGGCCGCGATCTTGTCGCCCATCAGGCGGATGTGCTCGGGCTGCGGCCCGATAAAGGTAATGCCGTGCGCCTTCACGATGTCGGCGAAATGCGCGTTCTCGGACAGGAAGCCGTAGCCCGGATGGATGGCGTCGGCGCCGGTGATCTCGCAGGCTGAAATGATCGCCGGGATATTGAGATAGGATTGCGCCGCGGGCGGCGGGCCGATGCAGACGCTCTCATCGGCGAGGCGCACATGCATCGCCTCCGCGTCGGCGGTCGAATGGACCGCGACCGTCGCGATGCCCATTTCCTTCGCCGCGCGGTTGATGCGCAGAGCGATCTCGCCGCGGTTCGCAATAAGGATTTTTTCGAACATCGTCCTATTCGATCAGCATCAGCGGCTCGCCGAATTCGACCGGCTGACCGTCGCGGACATAGATCTCGCCGATACGGCCCTTGGACGTGGCCGCGACCGCGTTCATCGTCTTCATCGCTTCGATGATGCAGACGGGGCCGTCGGTGACGGCATCGCCGACTTTGACGAAGGGCGCGGCGCCCGGCTGCGGGCTTAGGTAAACCGTGCCGACCATCGGCGATGTCAGCAGCGTTCCCTTCTTGCGCACCGGCTCCGGCGAGGGCGCGGCAATCGGCGCGGCGGCGGCTTGCTGCGGTGCGGCGGCATAGTTTTGCGGCGCCATCGCAACGCCCGCATGTTTGGCAACGCGCACGCGTTTGCCGTTTTCTTCGATTTCGATTTCGGTCAGGCCGGTTTCTTCCAGCAGTGACGCAAGCGCACGCACCACATCGTCATTGACGGTGGGACCTTCGCCACCGCCCTTGATCGCCTGCGCCACGCGGCCGGCCATGCCCTTGTACTTTTCGTTCGTCATTTCTTGACCAGCTCCGCCATGGCGTCGACCGCCAACACATATCCGATCGGCCCCAGTCCCACGATGACGCCCTTGGCGACGAGCGTCACATAATCGCGGTGGCGAAAGTGCTCGCGCTGATGCGGATTGGACAGATGCACCGCGATGATCGGTTTATCCAGCGCCTTGAAAGCATCGTAGATCGCCAGCGACGTATGCGAATAGGCGGCCGGGTTGATGATGACGCCCGACGCCTTGGTGCGCGCCTCCTGAATCCAATCGACGATCTCACCCTCATGGTTGGATTGGCGGAACACGATCTTCAGCCCGTGGGTCTTGGCCCGCGCCTTCACCTGTTTCTCGATATCGGCCAGCGTCGCGCGGCCGTAGATTTCCGGCTCGCGCGTGCCCAGGAGATTGAGGTTCGGGCCGTTGAGAACATATACGGGGTGGGTCATGGACTGGGGTGTCCCGGAAATGCTGTAAAGGCAGCTAGAATGGACGGGCGTAGCGGCGGAAGAAGCGGGTTATACTTTCAAGGTGCGGAAAATACCAAGCAGGAGAACGGGCGTCAGATGGCGTTGCGGTTAAGTCTTAACGGAGAACCCCGTGAATTTCCTAGCCCTTTGACGGTGGAAGGGCTCTTGCGGGCGCTATCGCTCGATCCCGCCAAAGTGGCGGTGGAGCGCAATCTGGAGATCGTGCCGCGCTCGACCTATGGGAATGCGGCCCTCGCCGAAGGCGATAGACTGGAGATCGTCCAGTTCATCGGCGGGGGGCACGATATCGCCCCTACCGCGCCCCCCGTGGACAAGCCGCTGGTGGTGGCCGGGCGGACGTTGAAATCGCGCCTCATCATCGGCACCGGCAAATATAAGGACTACGCTGAGAACGCCGCCGCGCTGGAAGCGTCTGGCGCCGAGATGGTGACGGTCGCGCTTCGCCGCGTGAACGTGATGGAGCCTGGCGCGCCGAAGCTGATCGATTTCATCGATCCCAAGAAATACATCTACCTGCCCAACACGGCCGGCTGCTTCACGGCCGAAGAGGCGCTACGCACGCTGCGTCTCGCGCGCGAGGCGGGCGGCTGGACGCTCGTCAAGCTCGAAGTGCTCGGCGACAAGAAAACGCTTTATCCCGAAATGGTCGAGACCTTGCGCGCGACCGAAGTTCTGGTGCGCGAAGGCTTTCAGGTGATGGTCTATTGCAGCGACGATCCGTTGCTGGCCAAGCGCCTCGAAGAGATGGGCGCCGCCGCGATCATGCCGCTGGCAGCCCCCATCGGTTCGGGGCTCGGCATCCAGAACCCGGTCAATATCCGCCTCATCATCGAAGAGGCGAAAGTGCCGGTGATCGTGGATGCGGGCGTCGGCACCGCATCGGACGCGGCCATCGCAATGGAGCTCGGCTGCGACGGCGTGCTGATGAACACGGCCATCGCGGAAGCCAAGAATCCGATTCAAATGGCGCGCGCGATGAAGCTCGCGGTGGAAGCGGGGCGGCTTGCCTATCTCGCGGGCCGCATGCCCAAGAAGCGCTATGCCGATCCCTCAAGCCCGCTGGCCGGATTGATTTAGATCTCATTGTCATCCCCGGCGAGCCGCGGAACGCGGCGAGGGAAGGGGGATCCATTCGGTGAAATTGCGCGCGCTATTCGAGACCTGGATTCCCTTCCCCTCGCATTGCTGACGCAACGCTCGGCCGGGAATGACATAGTTATGTAGAAGCTAAGGTTCCACGATGGACTGGGAAGGAAGATTTTCTCCCTACGGCATGCGGGCGGGAGGAGCCGAGACGCGCGCCTTCCTTCGGCTTGTCGCGCAGCCCGGCATCGTGTCCTTTGCCGGCGGCATTCCGGATGCAAGGATGTTTCCTTCCGCGCTGATCGCCGACGCGCACCGGCAAATTCTCGAAGACCCGAAACGCGCTGCGGCGGCGCTGCAATATTCCCAAAGCGAAGGCTATGCGCCGTTGCGCGAATGGATCGCGGGCTATATGCGCAATAAGGGCGTTGCTTGCGGCATCGGCAACATCCTCATCACCAACGGTTCGCAGCAAGGGCTGTATATTGCGGGGCGGCTGCTACTCGGCGAAGGCGACATCGTGCTGACCGAGCGGCCGACCTATCTCGGCCTGCTCCATGCCTTTGCCGGCAACAATCCGAATTATGGGCCGCTTGCGGCGCTGGCCGAGCCCGCGCCGTGCGGCGCGAAGCTTGCCTATGCGATGCCCGATTTCGCCAATCCGACCGGCAATTCCTTTTCGCTTGCCGAGCGGCACGCCGTCCTTGCGGGAGCGCAAGCGCATGATGTCGTATTGCTGGAGGACGCGGCTTACACCGACTTGCGCTACAGCGGCGCGCCACTGCCTTCGTTGCTCGCGCTCGATATCCAAAACACGGGAAGAATCGAAAAAAGCTGCGTGATCTATTGCGGCACGTTCTCGAAAACCGTCATTCCGGGGTTGCGCGCGGGCTGGGTGGTCGCGGCATCGCCTGTGATCCAGAAAATGGGCCTGTTGAAACAGGCGAGCGATTTCCATACGGCGGCGTTGACGCAGATGGTGCTGGCCGATGTCGCCGCGCGCCTTCCGCAATCTCATGTCGCGATGCTGTGCGAAACCTACGGCGCGCGCCTCACGACAATGCTGGACGCGCTTGGTGCGCACATGCCTGCCGGCGTCTCATGGACGAAGCCGGATGGCGGCATGTTCGTCTGGGCGACATTGCCCGATTGCGTGGATGCCGGCGCGTTGCTGAAAGACGCGATCGCCGAGGGAATAGCCTTCGTGCCCGGCGAGTCCTTCTTTCCGGACAAAGGCATCAAGAATGTGATGCGGCTCAATTTCACCGCTTGCGAGCCTGCCACGATCCGCGACGGCATCGCGCGGCTAAGCGGCCTGATCGCCAAGACGCTCACTTAATGTTTGTTATTTGAGAAGAAGGCCGCCTAGCTCTTCGGCGCCATCTGCTTGGTGATGTTCTGCAGCTCTTCGTCGGTCAGCCGGCCGACGACGATCTGGCCATTGATGACGAAGGTCGGCGTGCCGTCGAAATGCAGGCGGTTCGCCAGCGCGTTCGACGCGGCGACAGCCTCGCTCACGGCGGGGTCCGCCATGTCCTTTTCGAGCTGCACGATGTCGATGCCAACGCTCTTGGCGAGATCGAGGACGCGCGCCTTGGACAGATCGCCGGTCGCCGCCATCAGCGCATTGTGGAACGGAATATATTTGTCGGTCTGGCGGCGCGAGGCGACGGCGGCCTGCGCGGCGGTGACGGAGTCCTGCGAGAGAATGGGGCGTTCGATGAAGGCGAAGCGCACATTCGGATTGGATTTGATCAGATTGTTGATGGCGGGCACCGAGGCTTTGCAATAGGGGCACTTGTAATCGAAGAACTCGGCCACCATCACCTTGGCGTCCTTGGGGCCCACGACATAGGCAACCTTGGGATCGAACAGCGCCTCGGCGCCGACTTCGAACAGCGCGTCGGTGCGCGCCTTCTCGGCCGTTGCCGTCTGCTGGCCCTCGAGCCTGTTCGACATCTCGACGAGGATGTTCGGGTTCGCCAGCAGATATTCGCGCACGACCTGCTCGACCTGCGCCTTGGAGAGCGCGCCGCCGGCAAAGCTGAGCGGAATGCTTCCGAGCGCGACCGCGGTCACCACGGCGCCCATGGTGAACAAAGCGGCGGCGCCGGCGGCGAGTTTGAGGCTTTTCATCAGATCCATGTCGGTTACCGCTCTTTTTGATTCCTGGCCTGAACTTGCGCGATGGCGAGAATATCGGCCGCCCGTTGCCAATCCGTTGATGCCGGCGGCAGCTGGCGCTGCGCGCGTCCGGCGAATTGGACAGCGGATGCGTAAGCGCCGACCGCGAAATAGCGCTCCGCGGTCGCGAGCTCCGCCTTCGCCTTCATGCCTTTGCGGCCATAGGCCTGCGCCAGCTCGTACCAGGCAAAGGCGTTGTCCGGCTCCTGAGCGAGCGCGATCTCGAGTTCCTTGATCGCCTCCTCATGATATTTGGGATTTTCCGTCCCGATCATGGCGGCGCCGAGCGCCACGCGGATCAGCGGCGCATCGGGCAACTCGCGAACCGCCTGCTGATAAGGGATGATGCCTTCATCGACCCGGCCCATCTCGACTTTGATCTGGCCGTACATTTCGAGGAAGTAGGGATTGTTGGGCTCGTCCTTCAACAGGCCTTCCATCTCGGCCAACGCCTTCGTCATGTCGGGCTGGCGGAAATAGGCCATCGCGCGGGCATAGCGCGCCGGCTTGCTGGTGTCTGAGGTGGGATAACGGCGCAATGAAATCTCGGGCCGCTCGATATAGCCGCGCAGTTTCGCGCGCATCATGTCGAGCGCGTATTGGTCTTCGGGGCTGTCGCGCAAATCGCGATAGGGCGAGGAATCGACGAGGTTCTGCAAGGAGGCGATGCGGTCGCCGGACGCCGGATGGCTCTGCGCGAACGGATCGGCGCGCCGATCCGAAAGGATTTCCTGATCCTGGAACCGCTTGAACACCTGCACCATGCCGATGCCCGAACGGCGGATGGCGGTCAGGTACCGCATGCCAGCCTGGTCGGCGGCGGCCTCTTGCGTGCGCGTGAAGGAAAGAAAGGTGCGTTCGGCGATCTGCTGGCCACCCATCAGGATGGCCGAACCGGCATCGCCGGCGCCCGCCATGATCGCGCCGATGCCGACCGCCATCGAAACCAAAAGCGGCACGGTTGCGGCTCTCATGCCGGCGGACATGCGGACCAGATGGCCGTCCGCCATGTGGCCGGTCTCGTGCGCCATCACGCCCATGATCTGGCTCGGCGTTTCCAGCGTCATCAGGAGGCCGGTGTGGAGGAACATGTTCTGTCCCTCGGCCACGAAGGCGTTGAGCGAGGGATCGTTCACGATGTGGAGATGCACGGCCTGCGGGTTCAAGCCGGACGCGATCAGGATGGGGTCGAGCCAGCCGCGCAGGACGCGCTCGGCCTCGGTGTCGCGGATGAAGGAGATGCCTTGCGCATGGGCCGGCGGCGGGCTGACGGTCAGTGCAAACAGCGCCAAAGCGCCGGCTACGAAACCCAGCACGGGGCGCAAGAGAGGGCTAGCGAGCTTCAAAGAAAGGCCCCTTTCATATCCCCTGACATCCCCGCCGGACGGTAGGGTTGACCCTTCCGCCCGTCAATGGCGGCGCCCGTTAACCGGCTTCCGGTTCCTTGCCGGATTCCGGTTTTGGGCGCGGCTTGGCGATGGTCCAAAGGACCACCAAGTCCGGATTCTCCACAACCTCTTCGGTATCGCGCAATTTGTAGGTGCCCGGCGCCATCGGCGAGATGGTGTCCAGATTGGGCGGCATGTTCCAGCTTTGGCCTTGCCGCGTGCCGCGCAGCGAGACCTTGATGCCTTCGGGCGTCGCGCTCTCGATCACGCCATGCATGGAAAGCTGGCGCGATTCTTCGCCCGCCGCGTCGAGATAGGTGACGCCAATGAGGATGGACTTGCCGAGGAAGCCGGCGGCCTTGCCGATATCGAATTTCTCGGGCGGCGCGGCACCGCCGGCCCAATCATAAGGTTTGTCGTCCGCCGAATTGTCGTCCGCCGCCATCGCCGCCGCGTCCTACGTCTTGAAGCGGCTTTGCCACCAACCCTTGCGGGAGGGCTTGCCGCTTTCGTCCGCGGTCGCCGCCGTGGCGCTTTCCGCTTGCGCGGGCGCAGGTTCCTCGCGCCGCGGTTCGGGTGCGGGCGGGCTTTCCGGCTTCTGGCGCATGACGGGTTCGGGCGCTCGCTCGGACAGCGACCATTGCGGCGAGGAGGGCGCATTGGGAGCGATTTCCGGAACGGTCACATCTTGGTGTGGCTCGGCCTGATGTTCCTGCTGTGCTTGGCCGTCCGGCGACGCGCCGGCATGAACGGACTCGCCACGGGGATGATTCTGTCCCGGCTCGCCATCGCGCCGCCGGCCGCGCCGACCGCGTCTGCGGCGACGCTTGCGTCCAGCTTCGGCTGCATTCAGGGGTGTCTGTTCTTGTCCAGCCGGTCTTTCGCTCCCCGACGTTTCGCTTGGCTCGGCGCCGTCGTCATCGTGGTCGTCATGGGACGCGAGACCTTCGCCATTGGCGGAAGGCGCTGCGGCAGCTTGCGCATGCGATGGGCCGTGCGAACCGCCATGCGTTGATCCTTGCAAGTCCGGACGTCCCTCCGGCCCGCCCTGCGGGCGGTCGCCGCGTCCGCGTCCGCCGCGTCTGCGGCGGCGACGCTTGCGTCCCTGTCCATCTGTTTGGCCGTTGCCTGCGGCAGGAGCCGGGCGGTGTTCTTGGCCTTCGCTATGGACGGGCGTTTCGCTCGCGGGCGGCGATGCGATCGCCGTGGTTTTGACTTCGGATTCTTCCTCGTCCGTTTCCTCGACGATCTCGGCGTCGCTCTCTTCGGGTTCGGACGGCGCAAAGCCGCCCTCGATCGAAATCGCCGGACCCTTGGGCCGCGTCGAAGGCGGGCGCACGCCGGTGCGTTCGATTTCGAAGCTGCCGCCCACCATCGTCACCTGCGGATCGAAGGTGATGGCAAGGTCGTAGCCGTCTTCGATGCGCGCGACTTCGCGGCGCTTCTGATTGAGCGTGTAGATGGTGACGTCGGACGGCGCTTTGACGGTGATGTTCGAGGACGGATTCTTCTGCCCCTCTTCGTCCAGCGCGCGCAACAGCCGGAGCGCCGCGGATTCAGTCGAGCGGATCAGCCCCTGGCCGTTGCAATGCGGGCAGGTCACGGTCGAGCCCGCCAGCACGCCGGCGCGCAAACGCTGACGCGACATTTCCATCAGGCCGAACTGGCTGATCTTGCCGATCTGCACGCGCGCGCGGTCGCCGCGCACCGCATTGTGCAACCGCTTTTCGACATTGCGGTCGTTGCGGCCGTCTTCCATGTCGATGAAGTCGATGACGATGAGGCCGGCAAGATCGCGCAAGCGCAATTGGCGCCCGATCTCGTCGGCGGCTTCGAGATTGGTCTTGTGCGCGGTTTCCTCGATCGAATGCTCGCGCGTCGCCTTACCGGAATTGACGTCGATGGAGACGAGCGCTTCGGTCTGGTTGATGACGATGTAGCCGCCCGATTTCAGCTGTACCGTCGGGCTGAACATCGCATCCAATTGCGCTTCGACATGGAAGCGCTGGAACAGCGGTAGCGGCTCTTTGTACGGTTTCACGTTCTTCGCATGGCTGGGCATCAGCATGCGCATGAATTCCTTGGCGTCCTTGTAGCCATTGTCGCCGTCGACGATGACTTCGGAAATGTCCTTATTGTAGAGGTCGCGGATGACGCGCTTGATCAGGCTGCCTTCCTCATAGACGAGGGCGGGCGCGTTCGATTGCAGCGTCAGCTCGCGCACCGTGTCCCACAGGCGCAACAGATATTCATAGTCGCGCTTGATCTCGACCTTGGTGCGGTTGGCGCCCGCGGTGCGGATGATGAGGCCCATGCCTTGCGGCAATTCCAGCGATTGGGCCGCGGACTTCAGGCGCTTGCGGTCGGTGGCATTGGTGATTTTGCGTGAGATGCCGCCGCCGCGCGGCGTATTGGGCATCAGCACGCAATAGCGGCCCGCCAGCGACATGAACGTCGTCAGCGAGGCGCCCTTGTTGCCGCGTTCTTCCTTGACCACCTGCACCAGCATGATCTGGCGGCGCTTGATGACCTCTTGAATCTTGTATTGGCGGCGGCGCGGGGGACGCGGACGGTCGCGGCCGCGCTCGCGGCGCTGATGCGGGGCAGGGGCGCCGGTGGATTCGGCGATCACTTCCGGTTCGGTCTGAACCTGAAGGGGGATTTTTTCGCTGGCGGGAGCGGACTCGCCGCCTTCAGCCGGCGCCACATCGCCGGTGACGAGGCCGGAATCTTCGTGGGTGGCCTCATTCGCTTCCGCCGCTTGCGTTTCTTCGGCGGTGCTTACGGATTCCTGAGTGTCGGCGGGAACGTTCGCTTCCATCGGGGCGGCTGCATCGTCTTCGTGATGCGCGTCGTCGTCCTGTTCGTCGTCCCCGTCCTCGTCGGAGTCTTCGCTATGCTCGTCTTCCTGTTCGCCGCTCGGCATGGCGTTTTGCGCCGGCGCGCTGGCGGTCTCGAAGGAATCGAAACCGTCCTCGTCCTCTTCCATCATGCGCTGGGTCTGCGCTTCCAGAAGCGCGATGCGGTCGGCGACCGGAATTTGATAATAATCGGGGTGGATTTCCGAGAACGCCAGGAAGCCTTGGCGATTGCCGCCATATTCGACGAACGCCGCCTGGAGCGAAGGCTCCACGCGCGTCACCTTGGCGAGATAGATATTGCCTTTGAGAGGGCGCTTGGAGGCGGCTTCGAAATCGAATTCCTCGACCTTATGTCCGTCGAGTATGACAACCCGGGTTTCTTCCGGGTGGCTTGCGTCGATCAACATGCGCTTGGGCATTGAAAACTCCGTGGGCGCAAATCGGCCACAACGCGCGAGCACCGCTGCGCGGAGCGCGGCGGACTGGGTCATGCGGCGGACGGCGCCAATTCAGTGGTGAATTATGGGAAAAGCTGTCGGCGAGACGCGGCCACGCGGGATGCGTCCCGGGAAGGGAAGCAGCGGCGAGGCGAAGAACCTGACTGCGCGCCATCTTATTGTCATTCCTGTCGGGCGAGGCAGTCGCGCCTCTACTCGAACCAGGTCATCCTTTCAGTCCGCAACGGCGTTGCCGCCATTAGCGGAGAATTCTTAGGTTCCGGGCCCAATGGCCTAAGCCAGGGGCATTCGCGGAAAGCTGGGATCACCATTTTCGGCGGCAATCCCTAAGAATCGCCGTACCTCTTGGTGAACGGTTCCCTTGTATGGGCGGAATGTGCCCCCTGCAAGCCCGAAACGGTTCCGTGACCATCCTCCGAAGATTTCCGGGGGCCACGGGAAATTGGCTTTAGGCTGCATTTGCTAACGAAGTATAAACGCTTGGCTGTGAAATTGAACCAATCGGCTTAAGACACGGCCAAACGCGGCCGTTTTCCTGGGGACACATTGCGCTTTCGGCTTGAGGGGATGGGGAGAAGAATAGGCATGGCCGCGGCCAGCCTATTCGCCATCGCGTTGACCTCTTCGGCCGCATTTTCGCAATCCGACCCGATCGGCGAACTCATGCTGCGCCAGGGCCTCGAAACCGGACCGCCCGTCCCATTGCCCGCGCAAGCTCTGCCGGTGGTGATCGGCGTCAATCTCGTTGAATCCCCCAACCGTGCCCGCGTCCTGATCGAGATCAGCGATCCGGTCGATGTGAAGGCGTTCACGCTGACCAATCCCAACCGGATCGTCATCGACATGCCCGAAGTGCTGTGGCGCGTGCAGGGCGAGTCGCGTCCTTCGGGCCGCGGCGCGATCCGCAGCTATCGCTTCGGCCTCTTTCGTAAAGGCAATTCGCGCTTCGTCATCGACCTCAACGCCCCGGCCAAGATCGATCCGGTTCAGGTGCTTGCGCCCGATGGCTCACACAGTTTCCGCGTCGCCATCGATCTGATGCCGACGACGCCGGAAGCCTTCGTCTCGAATTCCGGCTGGCCCGAAGGTCAGGTCGCCTCAGCTGAACCGCCGCGCACCGTGGCCCCGCCGCCGCCGCCCCGCGCCAACAATTCCAAGCGCGTCATCGTGGTGGATGCCGGCCATGGCGGCATCGATCCGGGCACGCATGGCCAGACCGGGCTTCAAGAGAAGAACGTCGTCCTCGCCGTCGCCAAGGAGCTGCGCAAGGCGCTCGAAGCGACGGGCCGCTACAGCGTGGTGCTGACCCGCGATTCCGACGTGTTCATTCCGTTGCGCGAGCGCGTGAACATCAGCCGCGCCGCCCGCGGCGATCTTTTCGTCTCGCTCCATGCCGATTCGAACGAGCAGCGCTCGGTCAGCGGCGCTTCCGTCTACACGCTTTCGGAATCGGCCTCCGACGTCGAGACGCGTAAACTGGCCGAGAAGGAAAACATGTCGGACGTGATCGCCGGCGTGGACTTACGGGGCGAGAACAGCCCCGTCGCCTCGATCCTCATCGATCTGGCGCAGCGCGATACGATGAACCGCTCGGCGCGCTTTGCCGAAACGGTCGTGTCCTCGCTTCCCGTCGCCACCACGGTAAGGCCGACGACGCCGCACCGTTCGGCCGGGTTCGCGGTGCTGAAGGCGCCCGACGTTCCTGCGGTCCTGATCGAGCTTGGTTATCTCACCAATACGCGCGACGAGGCCGCGATGGCCACCAGCGCTTGGCGCCTCAAAGTGGGGCAGGCCATCGCCAAGGCGATCGACAGTCATTTTTCTGCGCAAACGGCCACGCCCGGCCGCCAGGCGGCGAATCCTTAATAGGGCCGGAAACCATGGTCTTTGTGCGGCCACAATTTCGGGTGTTATGGGCTGAGGCGATAGGGTAGTTTCCCGCGTTAGTATCAAATGCGTATTTCGAAAATTGCTGGCGAGACAGTTCCGACAATGAGTTTCAAGAAGATCGTGCTTGGCGGCGTCGCCGCCGTCTTTGCGGTTGGGGTGCTGCTGGCCGGCTCCTACGTCTACTGGGTCACCCGGGATCTGCCGTCTTACGAGACGCTCGCCCATTACGAGCCGCCCATCACCTCGCGGGTCTATGCCGGCAACGGCCTCTTGATCGGCGAATATGCCCGCGAGCGGCGCATCTTCGTGCCCGTCGCGGCCGTTCCCGATCTGGTGAAACAGGCTTTCCTCTCGGCCGAGGACAAGAATTTCTACAGCCATCCGGGCATCGACGTGTTCGGCATCACGCGCGCGGTCATCAATGATCTGCGTACCAGCGGGCGGCCGCAAGGCGCCTCCACCATCACGCAACAGGTGGCGCGCAACTTCCTGCTGACCAACGAAGTGAAGATCTCCCGCAAGATTCGCGAGATGATCCTCGCCATGCGCATCGACGCCGCCTTCACCAAGGATCAGGTGCTCGAGCTCTATCTCAACGAAATCTTCCTCGGCGAGAATGCCTACGGCGTCGCCGCCGCGGCGATGGTGTATTTCTCCAAATCGCTCGACCAGCTGACGCTCGCCGAAGCCGCCTTCATCGCCGGGCTGCCCAAGGCGCCGTCCAATTACAGCCCGGTACGCCGCAAGGAAGCCGCCATCATCCGGCGCAATTACGTGCTGAGCCAGATGGAAGAGAACGGCTACATCACGCGCGAAGAGGAGTTGGCTGCCGCCAAAGAGGATATCGTCACCATCCGCCGCCCGTTCGGCGCGGTCGCCGCCGACGTCGATTACTTCGTCGAGGAAGTGCGCCGCACCCTCAACACCCAATACGGCAACAAGGCGCTTTACGATGGCGGCTTGCAGGTGCGCTCGACGCTCGACACGCGCCTCCAAAACATCGCCGTGCGCGAGCTGCGCGCCGGCCTGATCGCCTATGACCACCGCCATGGCTGGCGTGGACCGCTTGCCAAGCTCAATCCCAAGGCCGACTGGGCGCCCGAGCTCGAAAAGGTCGCCAACAAATCCGGCATTCCCTCCTGGCGCATCGCCATGGTGGAGGGTGCGACGCCTACCGCCGCGACCATCGTGCTGCAAGGCGGCGCGAAAGGTCAGATTCCGCTGACCGAGATCAAATGGGCGCGCCTTCGCACCAATGGCGCCTGGGGCCCTGAAGTTGCCAAGCCCGCCGATGCGCTGAAGCCGGGCGACGTCGTCTATGTCGAGGCGCTCAAGGATGCCGGCACCTACACCTTGCGGCAAATCCCCACCGTCAACGGCGCCATCGTCGCGGTCGATCCCTTTACCGGCCATGTCGTGGCGTTGTCGGGCGGCTTCTCTTACGGCTCCTCGCAATTCGACCGCGCCATGCAGGCGATGCGTCAACCGGGTTCCACCTTCAAGCCGTTCGTTTATGCCGCCGCGCTCGATCAGGGCTATACGCCGGTAACGAAGGTGCTGGACGCGCCCTTCGCGATCCCGCAAGGGCCGGGCCTGCCGATGTGGGCGCCCGACAATTACGAGACCGGCGAATATCTCGGCCTTGCCACGCTGCGGCGCGGCGTCGAGCTTTCGCACAATGTGATGACGGCCCGCCTCGCCAACACCATCGGCATGAGCTCCATCGCCGATCTGTCCGAGAAGATGGGCGTCTATGAGAATCTGCCGGAGCTGCTTTCCAATTCGCTCGGCTCCGAAGTGACGACCTTGTTGAAGGTCACCACCGGCTATGCCGAATTCGTCAATGGCGGACGCAAGCTCGAACCGACCCTGATCGACCGCGTGCAGGACCGCCACGGCAAGACCGTCTATCGCTTCGACAAGCGCGACTGCAAGGATTGCAACCAGGCCGAATGGACCGGCCAGGAAGAGCCGCTGCTGGAGGAAAACCAGCCGCAGGTTCTCGATCCGCGCACCGCCTATCAGGTCGTCTCGATCCTCGAAGGCGTGGTGCAGCGGGGCACCGGCGCGACGGTGCGCAGCGTCGGCAAGCCGCTCGCCGGCAAGACCGGCACCTCCAGCGATTATCGCGACGCCTGGTTCGTCGGCTTCTCGCCCGACCTCGCCGTCGGCGTCTATGTGGGCAACGACAACTTCCAGACGCTCGGCACCGGCGAGCAGGGCGCGCTGGCCGCCGCTCCGATCTTCCGCGAATTCATGCGCGAGGCGCTGGCCGATCAACCGGCGACGCCGTTCCGCATCCCGCAAGGCGTCGTGCTGATGCCGGTCAATGCGCGCACCGGCGCGGTGGTTGCGCAAGGCACGCCGGGCTCGATCCTCGAAGCCTTCAAGCCCGGCACCGAGCCGGGTTCGGCAGGCGCGCTCAATGCCGTCCTCGATGGCGGGGAGGAATTCCCGGGCCTTGGCGGCCCGGCGCCGCCTCCGCCGCCGGCAGGCTCCGCGCCGAGCACGGTCATCAACACGACCATCGGCAGCGGCACCGGCGGCCTGTACTAGGCGCTTCGGCCTTCCAATCCATTCATGTCATGGCCCGACTTGATCGGGCCATCCATCTGGCGCGCGTCCGCGCGGGATTGAATCCTATGATGGCCTGGATGGCCCGCTGTTGCGGGCCATGACATCTGTTGGTTGCGGGGACAAGATTTGCACTGTTTACCGCGCGAGGCGGCCGACGGCTTTGAGGCGGTCCTCAAGATGATCCAAGGAGTCGCTCCAGAAGCGGCGATGGAATTCGAGCCATTGAGCCGCGCTCTCCAATCCCTCGAAGTTCAGCTTGCAGCGGCGGAACTGGCCATCGCGCGTCTGGGCAATGAGGTCGGCGGCTTCCAGCACGCGCAAATGGCGGGAGATCGCGGGCGCCGAAATGGAAAACGGGCGTGACAGTTCCGCGACCGTCGCCTCGCCGGCGGCAAGCCGCGCGAGGATGGCGCGCCGTGTCGGATCGGCAAGCGCGGCGAAGGTGCGGTCGAGGTTTTGGGCCTGCATGGCGCACAGTTAATTGGTTAACGAATTTGTTAAGTATCGATTTTCGCCAATAACGTCAAGCTTTTTCAGCGGCGCACATGCTCGACGAAATCGACCGAGATATGCGTGCGGTCGTGGCGCACGTTCAGACGGATCACATCGCCGGGCTTGACCTGAAGCACTTCGGGGAAGCGATAAAGTATGTGAGTCCAGTGACCGTTGTCGCCGGCGTTCGGTGAGGGGCGGTTTTCGTACGTGCTCTGCGCGTCCAATTCCAATTTGATCCATTGCGCGAGGCCGACGCAGGGGCCGCTCCTCGTCACCGTCACTTCGCGCGCCACCGTCTCCATCGAGAAATTATGCGCGCGGAAGTCGAAACGGATGATATCGAAATCGTCGGAGAAGATTTCGTGCGGGAAGCCGTCGAGCGCGATGCCTAGGACCGGCGGCGCGAAATCGTTGAACAGCGAAAGGTCGAGCCCCTTCACTTTGTCCACGAACAACATTCCGCGCAACACTTCGCCGCCGGCGAGATAGCCGACCGCCGCGCCCGCCGCTGGAATGATGGCGGCGTCCTTGGCGAGCAGATGAAGGTGCGCGTGTTCGAGCGTCGGAAGGATGTCTTCATTGGTGAGGCCGCTCGAGAACACTTCGGTCACGAGCACTTCAGCCGGAGCCGCCATGTCCTTTCCCACCGCCAACTCGGTCGATGGCTTCGCCACCACCTTGACGCGGTCGGCGAAACCGTTTTGGGCGATGATCTCGCGCGCCTGATAGGCGATGACGCCCACGGATTCGCAGGTCGTCACGCTTGCCGCGCCGCCTTTGGCCGCCAGCATCGCCAGCAGACCCGCGCCGGTGCCGATATCGAGCACGCGCTTACCCTTCACGGCGCGGAGAATCGCCGCCTCATAGGCGTCGTTGCGCCGCGCATCGTCCATCATGGCGAAATGCCATGGCGGAATCACATCGCGGTAAGCCGAGCGCAGATTGTTGCGCGTTTCGGCCAGATCGGGCGCCGAAGCCAGCGCCCGGCGAAAGGATTCGATGGCGGAGGCGGTCCGTCCGGCATTGCGGTGGATGACGCCGAGATTGTTGTAGGCTTGCGCGAAACCGGGTTGCAGCGCGATGGCCGCGCCGAACGCGGCCGCGGCCCGCTCGGTGTCGCCGATTGCGTCCAGCACGGCGCCGAAATTGTTGTGCATCTCGGCGGTGGCGGCAGGGGAAGCGGTGGCGCGGGCTAAAAAATCGCGGGCGGCGACGGATTTGCCCTGGCGGAAATAGATCACCCCCAACAGATGGTTGGTCTCGGGGCTGAAGGGCTCGCGGGCGAGAACGGCCCGGCAGAGCTCCGCCGCCTCGTCCAGCCGGCCGGCGCGGAAGGCTTCGGAGGCGCGTTGCAGGGGGTGGGATTCCATGGCCGGGAGTTTAACCGCGGCCCCGGCCCCGGCAAGGAGCGGCGAAAAATTCCCGTCCCGGATGTATAAGGGAGGCCTCTGAAACCGGGAGGACTGGCGATGCGGTGCAAATCGGCGTTGAAGGCGGCTTCATTAGGGATCATCGGGACGGTGGCGGCCCTCGCTTTGGCTCATGCGCAAGTGGGCGGACAGAACGGCGCGCCCTGGCGCGGGGCAGGGGTGCAGCCCTGCTTCGGCATCGACGGGGCCGCCAACAAATGCGCCGACGCCGCGCGCACCGTAGCGGTCCGCGCCGGACGCCTGTTCGACAGCAAGGCGGGGCGGATGCTGACCAACCAGATCGTCCTGATGCAGGGCGAGCGTATCACCGAAGTCGGCCCGGCCGCGCAGGTGCGGATTCCGGCGGGCGCCGAAGTGATCGACCTTTCCAACGCGACCGTCATGCCGGGCATGGTCGATCTGCATACCCATATGTTCAATCCGCCCAAGCCCGGCATGTCGCGCGAGATGTCGACGTTGATCGCCATCCAGAACACGCAAGCCGATTTGCGCGCCGGGTTCACCGCCATCCGCGACATGTCGAGCCACGGCAATGGCTATGCCGATGTCGACGTCAAGAAGGCCATCGACAGCGGTTTGATCGAGGGCCCGCGCGCGCAGGTCTCGACCCGCGGCATCGTGTGGAGCAAGGCGGCCAACGCCCATCCGGAAGACCCGTTGGCCAGCGCCGTCGTCAACACGCCCGAAGAAGCGCGCGCCGCCGTGCGCGACCAGATCGGCAAGGGCGCCGATTGGATCAAGCTGTTTCCGACCGGGGCCTATTCCTTCGCGCCCAATGGCGAGGCCCGCTATGTGCTGACCTATCCGATGCCGGTGCTACAAGCGCTGATCGACGAAACGCATCGTCTGGGGAAGAAAACTGCCTGCCATGTCTTCGGCGGCGAGGGGCAGAAGAACGCGATTATCGCCGGCTGCGATTCCATCGAGCACGCCTACGGCCTCGATCAGGAGCAGGCGAACATGATGGTGGCGAAAGGCCTTTCCTACGACCCGACGCTGCAGCGCTACACCGAGCCCTATATGGACGACAACGACAAGAAGAACACGGGCGGCAAATACCGCATGATCCCGATCTTCGAGAAGGCCGTCACCATGGCGGGCAAGACGCGGGGCATGAAGATCACGGTCGGCAGCGGCGTCGACGGCTCGACCTTCCCGCACGGCACGCAAGGGCTGGAGATCGTATCGCTGGTCAAGCAGGCCCAGTTCCCGGCGGCGCGCGCGCTGCAATCCGCCACCATCGTCGGCGCGGAAGTGATGGGTTGGGATAAGGACATCGGCTCGGTCGAGAAAGGCAAATATGCCGATCTCGTCGCGGTGTCGGGCGATCCTCTGGCCGACATTACGGAAGTGACGAAGGTCAAATTCGTGATGAAGGGCGGCCGAATCGTGCGCGACGACATGACGATGCGCACCGCCTCGAAGTAGAACGCAGGGCGCGGAAGAGTTTTCTGCGCCCTGTCTATTTCCTAATGCACCGCGTCCATGTGGGGCAGGCGGCCGAGCTGCGCCAGCACGCCTTCGGGCGCCTGTTCCCAGCGCGCGCGATCCGATTTGGGGATCGCGTCCTCGCCGTCCAGGATGGCGTTCAATTTGCGCCGAGCGCGGCAGACGCGGCTTTTGACGGTGCCGACTTCGATAGCGGCGATGGAGGCGCTTTCCTCGTAGGAGAACCCGGCGACGCCGACCAGGATCAGCGCCTCGCGCTTCTCGGGCGGCAGGCTGTAAAGCGCGCGCGCGACATCGGCGAACTCCGAAGACCAGCGCTGCTGTTCCGGTGCGTCCGGGATCAGCTCGCCGCGTTTCGCGTCCCACGGTTCCTGCCGCCAGCTCTTGCGGAAATAGGTGTGCATCTCGTTGCGCAGGATGGTGAACAGCCAGGCCTTCATATTGGTATCCGGCTGGAAGGATTCGCGGGCGCGCCAGGCTTTCGCCAACGCCTCCTGCGCGATGTCTTCCGCGAAGTCGCGGTTGCCGCATAGCGTGCGCGCAAAGGCCCGCAAAAAGGGAATCAAAGAGACGAGCTTGTTCCGGAATTCGGCATCGGGTCCGATTATGTTGCGTTCCGTCATTTTCGGCCTCCCATTTGGAAAAGAGTGCGACGAAGGAACCTCTGTTTGCGCGTGACGCCCGCAAAAGAGATCGGAATTACAAAGGTTTTTTTGCTTGTTCCCCAAGCTTTGAACATGTGCATGTTCGCGTTTGAATTCGGCGCGATTGTGGCGTCAAAAAGGTCTTTGCGCCTTAGTTGCGCGCGCGGCTATTTATGATACGTGGCGCTGAAGCGCGCATTGCAGAGGCGTGCAATGGCGTCAGTTCACCGGCTCGAGGCCCGCTTCCTTGATCGCGCGCTGGCCATCGGCGCCGCGGATCGCCTCCAGCAATGCGCGTGCCGCTTCGGGATGCGCCGAGCCGGCGCCGAGGGCGGCGGAATAATTCGTCGGAACCTGCAAGGAAGCGGGGATCGGCCCCAGCCATTTGATGCCGCGAATGGGAAGTATCTCGCTGACAAAGGCGATGGCCATGTCGGCTTCGCCTTTCGCCACTTTCTCGAGCGCCTCGTCGCCGGTGAGGGCGAGGGCCGCCTTCTTCGTCACGTCGTCCATGGCGCCGAGGCGTTGGAGGAATGTCATCATATTGACGCCGACTTGCGCGGCAAATCTCGGGTTCACATAGGTGATGGAGCGGGCGCCCGCGAAGGCGCGCCTCAGCGCGTCCGGCGTCGAGATGTCGGGAGTGGGCGCGCCATCTTTCACCGCAATGCCGATCACCGCGCGCGCGATCTCGACCCGGCTGTCGACGCGAATGAGATTCTCCCGCGCCAGCTGGTCCATGCCGACGGAAGTGACTTCGATGAGGTCGGGCTGCTCGCCGGCCCGGATCGTCGCCGAAACGGTGGTGGTGATCCCGACGGTGACGTTGACCGTGTGGCCGTTCCGGCTCGCGAAATCTTCCGCGATCCGGCGGAGAGGTGTTGCCATCGAGCCCGTCACCATCATCTTCAATTCGGCGGCAATGGCCGAACCGCTGGCGCACAGCATCATGAACGCAATCATCGTTGCGTATTTCATGCGCGGCTCACTCACCGTGCGCCTGCCACTTCGAGCGCCGCGCTCCAGGTAAATTCGGCAAGGCTGTAGAGCGAGGTTTCCAGAAGCCGCTCGACATCGCTGTGGGCGCCATAATTGATCGTATCGCTTTCGAGGCTCGGCGTTCCGATCCCGTAGGACTGAATGCCCTTGGAGCGCAGTTGCGCCATGTCGGTGGCGCCGGTCATCATGATGGGAAGAACGGTGGCGCCCGGATACATCCGCGTGGCTGTACGTTCGAGCGCGCGATACATCTCCGAATCGATGCGAGAAGGCGGCCCGACGGGGCGCAAATTCGTCGTGATCGGCACGACCTTCACGGCCGGGTCGCCGATGATGCGCGTCATCTCCGCGAACAGTTTGGGAATGTCCTCGTCGGGCAAAGCGCGGATGTCCAAAGTGACCTCCGCTTCCGAGGGGATGACGTTCGGGCCGACGCCGGCCTTCAGAATAGTCGGCACGATCGAGGTGCGCAGCATCGAATAGCGTTGGGGCTCGACCCGCGCGAGATAGTTCTGGGCCGCTTGCGCCCGCGAGGGATCGAACAGCGCGCGATAGCGGGCGGCGGCTTCGGGCGGGCTGATGTCGGCCAATTTCTCGAAATGGAGCCGCGTCGTATCGTTCAGCCGCATCGGCGTTTCCCAGGCGCCGAGTTTGGCGATGGCCTGGGAGAGATGGATCAGCGGATTATCGAGACGCGGCACCGATCCGTGCCCGGAGGTGCCGCTCGCGACCAGGCGCGCCCGGCGCGGCACTTTCTCGGTGGTCTGGACGGTCACGACGGTGACGCGCCCGTTTTCAAGCCTGGTGCCGCCGCCTTCGGTCAGCGCGAACTCCGCATCGATCTCATCGAAATGCTGGCTGACCATGAAATTGATGCCGACGCCGTCGGGATCGGCTTCTTCGCCGGACTCCGCGAGGAAGATGAGATCGCGGTCGAGGGCCGCGCCGGTTCGCTTGGCGATCAGCATGGTCATCAGATTGGCGGCGAGCTTGTCCTTGTCGTCCGCCGTGCCGCGGCCCCAAACGTAACCGTCCTTCATCACCGCGCCGAACGGATCGACCGGCCATTTCTCGCGCTGCACGCCGACGACATCGGTGTGCGCCATCAGAAGGATGGGCCGCTTCTTGCCGTTGCCCTTGATGCGCGCCACCAGATTGGCGCGCGCGGGCTGCAACGCGAATGTCTTGACCGGGATGCCCTCCTTTTCGAATACCGTCTTGAGGTAATCCGCCGCCGCCGTCTCTTTGCCCGCGGTGGTGTCGATCTGCACCAGCGCCCGGTAATGGCGCAGCGTCTCGGCCTGTTGCGCCTTCCAATCGACGGCCGGTATTTGGGCCATGGCCGAGCTGCTCGCGAACAGCGTCGCGGCAAGAAGCGCGAATTTAGGGGCGTGTGTCATGCGCGGCTCACTCGAAGGGTCGCGAGGGAAGGTTAGTCCAATTGGGCTTAGCGTTCCATCGTGGCCGCGAACAGACAGGCGGCGCGTTCGGCATCGTCGCCATCCGTCACCAGCAAGAGGTTCAGGACGTCGCCGTCCACGCGCGCATCCACACCTTCGACCTTGTAGGGTCTGTCGAGCCGGTTGAGGCAGCGCAGTTTCCCGTCATTGCCCACAATGCCGATGGCGGCGCCCGCGCATGGTCCGTCGTCGTACGTGTTGTCGGTGTCTTCCGCGATGGCAATGAAAACCATGTTGCCATTGGGCAAGACGACCGCATCGGTGAAGCAGAAAGGAATTCCGTCGATTTGCCCCAAATCGAAATGATCGATGGCGGAAGGGATAATCGGGCCGATACGTCCGCAAGCTAACGCATCGAGAAAAGGCGGCAAAGAGCACCGGATGATGGCGTTCCTGGCGTCACGCTTGTTGCCGCGCTGGAACAGGTGCAACGCGCCGCCGCTGACGACGGCCCCTTCGATGTTGAGCGCGGGAAACGCATCTTCGAGTGGCGCAAGAAAGTCCGAAAGATCGACGGCACGCGGATGGCCGTGCACGGCACCTTGCGCATCCAATCCGATCAGCGCGCCCCGCTTACGATGGCGCGTGGAACCGGAACCGAGCGCCAGAAGCGCGCCATGCGGATAATCCCCATAAGCGGGAAGCAACGTCAGCGCCTCGAAATCGGGCTTGTGCTTCTTACGGGCCGCTTTGGCATCGGGCAGCACGCCGTCGAACAGCCGGACCAGATGACCGGGTGCGGCGCTGCCTTCGCGAAACACACCGAGATGAAGCTCGTCGTCCGCGACCACATAGAGAAAGGAATGAACGCGCACGAGCCCGCTGGCGGCGCTCACATGCGGGTGGCGCCCGGCGGACGGCGCGGCCGAAAGATCGAGCTCGCGGAGCTTGGTGAGGGCAATCGATCCCACGCGTGGCTACCTGACTTTGACGTATTTCTGCAGCACGCGCGGGCGCGGCTCGCCGGCGAAGATATTGCCGTTCTTGTCGACCGCCACGAACTCCGCGCCGCTTCCGGTTTGCGTATTCGGATTGCCGCCCTGGTCGAGAATGAAGGAATGCACGAAGCCGGTGCGGGCATCGCCGATGCGGATGCCTTGCTCCCAGCCAGGATTGTTGACGCCGTCCGATTCCGAATCGGCGACATAGATCTGGTCCTTGTCGTCGAAGGCGATCCCGCTCGGCGTGCCGAACTGCGTCCAGGTGGAGAGATGCTTGCCCTCCTGGTCGAACAGTTGGATGCGATTGTTGCCGCGGTCGGCGATGAACACGCGGCCTCTGGAATCGATGGCGATGCCGTGCAGCGTGCGGAATTCGCCCGGCCCATAGCCGGTCTTCCCCCACTGCTTGAGGAACCGTCCATCCTTCGAATATTTCATCACGCGGTTGTTGCCGTTCACCTCGTGACCGTCGGCAATGAAGATGTCGCCATTGGCGGCGACCGCGACGGCGCTCGGCGCGGTAAAGTGGCGCTCGTCGTTTCCGGAAACGCCCGCTTCGCCCATTGTCAGGAGCAATTGTCCATCCGGGCTGAACTTGAAGACCTGATGGCCGGCCTTGACGCCGCCTCTCGCGGCCATCGCCACGGCCGGCGTGGTCGCCGCGTCGGTCACCCACACATTGCCTTCGCGGTCGATGTGGAGCCCGTGCGGCCAGATGAACCTTCCGGCACCGAAGCTTTTGACGACCTTCCCGGTCTTGTCAAATTTGAAGATCGTGTCGTTGGTTTTCAGTCTGTTGTCGGCGGTGAGGCAATCGACGCCAAACCGTCCGCCGGAGGCGAGCGGCACCGGGCTTGTCTCGTCGCAGCGGATCACGGCCCAGATGCTCTCGCCATCGACGTCGACATACATGGAGGCTGGCGGTCCCGCCGGCCGTGCCGCCCACTCGCCGCCGGGAACGAAGGAGCCGCCGCCATCGGCGAGGCCTCTGACGGGGCGGTACGGGTTGGGCAGTCCGCCCTGCGCGAAAACGTGAAATGCCGTGGCGAGCAATATCGCGAAGGCGGTGGCCGCCATCACTCCAAATCGACGCGTATTCGACATGGCGACACCTTTTCTTCCCGGGAAAACAGGAGGCCGAACGCTATGAATTTAGCACGGCAGGCCGTAACTTGTGAGCCGATCCTCTCGAGGAGACGGGCGTGTCCAAATCCCGCAATAAGCCTACTCGTAACAAGGTCGTGCAAGCGCGCAACGACGCTGCGCTGGATCGGCGGAATTTTCTCAAGAAGGGTGCCGCCGTCGGCGCCGTGGCGATGGGCGCGGGCCTCTCGCAAGCGGCGCAAGGCGCTGAAGCCACGATCTGGGATCGCGAGGCGGATGTCGTCGTCATAGGCGGTGGCGCCGGCGGTCTCGTCGCCGCTATCGCGGCGCGCGAGAAGGGCGCCTCGGTCATCATCGTCGAGAAGAATTTCGACATTGGCGGGCGCGCGATGATGAGCTTCGGCGGGCTCTATATCGGCGGCGGCAACCGGTTGCAGAAGGCGCTTTCCGGCAATGCGCCGCCCGGCCGGGACGATACGCCGGACAAGGTGTTCGACGATTGGTCGCGCCCCGAAAAGCCCATCGGCCGTTTCAGCGATCGCGAGCTGGTGCGCGTCTATGCCGACAACAATCTCGATCTGTTCGATTGGCTGGAGAAGCACGGGATAAGATGGGAAGGCTATCGGCCCGCGGTGGACCGCCTCGACCGCTCGCGCACGCGGCTGAATGTCGTGAAATGGCCGGACGAAAAGACCGGCCCGGCGCGCGGCCCCGGCTTCGTGCGGCCGCTGGCGAAGACCGCCCGCGCGATGGGCGTCGAAATCCTGCTCCAGCAGCAGATGACGAAAATCCATCGTGAGAGTCCGACATCGGGACGGGTGACGGGCATTTCGGTTATCGAGGTCGACGACAATTACGCGCAGAAGACCAAGACGATGAACATCCGCGCCCGCAAGGGCGTGGTCGTCGCGACCGGCGGCAGCGCCGGCAATCCTATCTTCCGCACCATGTTCGACGTGCGTCTGACGGAAGAGTATCAGGCGGAAAACAGCGAGTGGACGCAGCGCACGGCGGACGGCGAGATCGCCGCCATGCAGATCGGCGCGGCGCTGGGCGCCACCGCCTGTCAGACGACGCAGGACGACAATCTGCTCAACAAAGGCCGCATGGGCAAAAAGAGCAATGGCGGCGGCACTGAGCTTTACGCGACCGCGCCGCATTTTTTCCGCGCGCGCGCGATCGGCATCGAGATCGAGGATTATCAGAACGTCATCCTCGTGAAGGAGAACGGCCTGCGCTTCTATACGGAGACGGCTCACACCCGCGATTACGAATATTACGCCGCCGCACTGGCCTGGACGGGCGATCCGAAGAAGATGAATGGCGGCGGGCCGATTTGGGCGATCTTCGATGCCGATGCGGTGGCGCGCGAGAAGTGGAACGTCAAGCCGCCCTATGTCGATCCCAACGGCTATTTCTTTAGCGCCGACACGGTCGAGGAATTGGCGAAGAAAATCGTCAACGAATATCAGTGGCGGACGATGCCGCCCGCCGCCTTGAAGGCGACGGTGGAACGTTACAATTCCTTCGTCGATAAGGGCGTCGATTCGGATTTCAAGAAACCGACGCCGACCTTCAAGATCGCCAAGCCGCCATTTTACGCGGCGTGGCACACGCCCGCGCTGCACGATTCCTATTCCGGCATCAGGATCAACACGAGCGGACAGGTTCTCGATCTTCGCGGCACGGCCATCCCCGGACTCTATGCGTGCGGCGATTCATCGGGCGGTTTCGGCCAGCATGGCCTCTGCCGGGCTGCGACCTATGGCCGCCTCGGTGGCTGGCACGCGGCGGCGCAGAAAGTCTGAGCCTTAAGGGAAGGGCTCCTTGCGCACGTTGAAGGCGATCGAGATGCGCGCGCCGTCGCCCTGATGCGGCGGAACGGAATGCGGCACATAGCTTGGAAACAGGATCATCAGGCCGGGTTCCGGCTTGATGAGGACGCCCGAATTCGACAGCGCCGGAAGAAAGAGATTGGCGCGCGCCGGGTTGGGGTCGAAGAGATGCAGGGCCGTCCCTTCGGCGCTGACATTCGTTTCGCCGGAATCGACGTACGTAGACTCCCGACCAGGTGGCGCCCGGATGCGTGTGCGTCTGGTTGAAATCGCCGCGCCGGTTGATATTCGCCCAGGCGTTGAGCGTCCAGCTTAATGGCTCGCGCGGGCGGGAAAATTCGGTGTAGACGCGAAGCATCGCTTCCTCCGTCATTTCACCCATATGGCGGATCAGCCGCTCGCCGGCTTTCCCGCAGAATTTCAGGTTTCCGATTTCGGAGTGCCAGCCGCCGAATTTGGTGCGTTCTTCGCCTGCGTGTCGGCCCTCGTGTTCCAGAATGCTTTCGCGCAATTGCGCGTTAAGCTCGGGGCCGTCGGCCCATTTGTGCGCCAGGAACGGACTCGCGAAGAGGCTTTCGAAACGCGCGTTTTCCAATTCTCGCATCGGCGTATCAGGCGAGAGCGCGGACGAGTTCGCCGATATCGCCGAGCGTTTCCAATTTCGCGATAGTGGCGGCGACGTTGCGCGCTCGCGTTTCGCCGATAACGGGCCCAGCATTACCGAGGAATTTCGCCAGCAACGCGGCATCTGACATCGGGTTGTCGACCGTGCCGGTGGCATGCGCGATTTCGGCCCTTTGCATGACGCCGGCCTTGGTCCACACCGTCGCCGCGGATTGATCGAGACGGAAGGACGGGGTGGCCTTCACGGCGATCAGTCTGCGCAAGCTCTGTACGCCCGCATCTTGCGAGCGCTCATTGGTGAATTGGGCGATGCCGCCGGCCTTGTCGATATAGGCCACCGAAGCCGCATGATTGGCGCTGAACTTCGACATCAGACCCGAGCCCGGCTGATCGACGCCCGTGATGCGGATAACGTCGGGATGGACCTGCACTTCGATGCGTTCGACCTCGGACGCGGGCCGGTTGGTTGCGCGCGACACCGCGATCATCGCATCGATGAGCGGATGCAGGACGACGCCGCAGGCATAGGGCTTGTAACCATTGCCGGCGATCATCCATTCGCGGCCCAAGCCCGCGAGGATCGCATCGTTCTGTTGCGCTGCACTGAAGATCTTCGTGAAGCCCAGACTGCCTTCGAGGATTTCGGGCGAAGAATTGAAACCGTTGGATGCCAGCATGGACGCCAGAACGCCGTGATAGGCGGATTTTCCGGCGTGCAGGGATTTGCAATCGCTGCCGCGGTTCTGCTGCATTCCGCCGGCTTGCGTGCAGGCGATGCCGAGCGCGAAGGTGGTCTGCTGTTCATTCAACCCGGCGAGCCGCGCGGACGCGGCGGCGGCCGCCACGGTTCCGAGCGTGCCGGTGAGATGCCAGCCCGCCAAATGATGGCGCGGGGCTGCCTGCCCAACGCGAATGCCCGCCTCGAACGCCACCGCCATGGCGGTGATGATCTCACGCCCCGATGATTTGCGCTTCTCGCCGAGCGCGAACAAAGCGGGAAGCGTTGCGGTGCTGGTGTGAAGGATCACGCCGCCCAAATGCGTGTCGTCGAAATCGAGCACATGGCCCATCTGACCGTTCGCCACCGGAGCGTCCAACAGGCTGAGCTTGCGTCCGCCCTTTCCGATCACCGTGGCGACGGGCACGGTGCCCATCTCCTCGAAGGTCGTCAGCAAAATGCCCACGGTCGGATGGGTGCTGCCGGCGAGCGCGCATCCGGCCCAATCGAGCACCGCGCGCTTTGCCTCGTTCACCGCCGCCGGCGAAAGATCTTCGTAGCGAACCCTGGATAAGAATTTCGCGAACGCGGAGGTGATCCCTTGGCCCGTCGCCGCCGCGCCGTAGGTGGCGCTGACAGGGGACGGGGCAGGGGCCGCCTTCGCTGTGCTTGCCATGTCGGCCGCCAGCAATGCGAGGCTCGAGCCGAGCAACTCCCGACGACCCAAATCCAT
>SHWE01000024.1 GCA_009693985.1 Alphaproteobacteria bacterium
ATTTGGCGATATATTCCTGCGCCGTGCTGTCGGACCAAAGGGATTTCATGACGCTCCTCGCCGCGGCCCCGGATCGAGGCCGAGGCGGCTTTTAGAGCCTGATCTTCCTTAAGGGAAGCGCCCGCTTCTATCGCGGCGGGGCGGCAGCAGGCGGCGACGCGCCGGCCGTGAGATCGACGAATTGCTTGATCGCCGATCCGGTCTGCGCTGGAACGGCCGCTGGAGACTGCACCTCGCGCATCGTACCGCCGGTCAAATCGTAATAGTTCGTCTCTAGGGCGGGCCTGATGCTCGGCGGGCGGGAAGCCATCGCGCGGGCGACCATGAGATCATCGCCTTCGGCCGGGCGCGGCGCAAAACTCGCGCAGCCGCCGATGGCAGCAGACATCACAAGGCCTGTCAGCCCAACCAAAAATTGGAGCCGTCTCAGCATAGCAGTCCCCCATTACGCTGAAGCTATAGCATGAGAGTTGTGCCTTTTTGCATCCCGGCATCGTGAATTTTTTTACATACATCGTATAGCGATATTTTTTAGCCATTGACTCCGCTAACGCACGGCGCCGTCGGCAGGAAACAACGCGCGCAAACCGTCTTCGCTGGCGGCACACAGTCCTCGCTCGGTGACGAACCCCGTGACAAGGCCGGCGGGCGTCACGTCGAAGCCCGGATTGGCGGCCGGGCTCCCGGGCGCGGCGATGTCGATTGTAACGACGCTGCCATCGGGGAGGCGTCCGGTCATCTGCGTGACCTCGGAGGCGCCGCGCTCCTCGATCGGGATCAGGCCGCCCGAGGCCAGCGTCCAGTCGATCGTGGTCGAAGGCAGCGCAACGTAGAACGGTACGGAATTGTCGTGTGCAGCCAACGCCTTGAGGTAGGTGCCGATCTTGTTGGCGACGTCGCCATTCTGGGTCACGCGGTCGGTGCCGACGATACAGAGATCGACCTTGCCCGCTTGCATCAGATGGCCGCCCGCATTGTCGGCAATGATGGCATGGGGCACGCCATGGCCGCCGAGCTCGAAGGCGGTGAGCGCCGCGCCCTGGTTGCGCGGGCGCGTCTCATCCACCCAGACATGGAGCGGGATTCCGGCATCGTGCGCCATATAGATAGGCGCCAGCGCGGTGCCCCAATCGACGCAGGCCAGCCAGCCGGCATTGCAATGGGTCAGGATGTTGAGGGGCGCGCCGTTCTTCTTGGCCGCCGCGTCGCGCAAGATAGCGAGCCCGTGTTCGCCGATGCGGCGGCAAGTCTCGACGTCTTCGTCGGCGATTAAAGCGGCTTCGCGCCAGGCGGCCTCGGCGCGAATCTCACGCGGCCGGTTGCGCCCGGCATCGCAGACCCGCTTCAGCGCCCAGCGCAAATTGATAGCGGTCGGACGCGTTTCGGCCAGAAGATCGTGGGCGCGGTCGAGCGCTTCGTCGGACGCATCCTCGCGCAGCGCCAGCGCCATTCCATAGGCGGCGGTGGCGCCGATCAAGGGCGCGCCACGCACGATCATAGCCCGGATGGCGTGAGCGGCGTCCTCCAGGGTTGCGAGCCGGCGCGTTTCGAAGCGGTGCGGCAGTCTGGTCTGGTCGATGACCTCGACGCTGCCGTCCACATTCGGCCAGATCGTGCGGTAAGGTTTGCCGCCGATCTTCATGCGGGTGGAGGCTTCGTTGCCATCACCGACGGGCGCTCGGAAATCTTCGCCAGCCAGCGCGCCAATTGCGGATAGCGCGTCCGCCAGCCGTCCTCAGGCACGCGCAAATCGAGATAGCCGATGGCCGAGAGGATCGCGAGCTCGCCGATGGTGGGTTCCTCGGGGAATTTCGGCACCGCGCGCTCGATCGCCGCGAAGGAGCCTTCGATGGCCCGCGTCTGGCGCGCGATCAATTCGGCGGAGCGTCTGTCTTCGGGAAGGCGCATCTCCTGATTGCGCCGCACCACCGCATCGGCAAGCCCATCGCCCAAAGCCTGGAGCGTCAACGCGCGCCATTTGCCCTTGGCGTCGGCGAAGAGGGTCGCGCGCGGGATGAATTTGCCGCCGCCCAACTCGTCCAGATATTCGCAGATCACCGGCGAATCATAGATCGCCGAGCCGTCATCGAGAATGAGCGCCGGAATCTTGCCGAGCGGATTGATGACGCGGAATTTGTCATCGGCGGGCAGCGACACAAGCACGTCCTCGACGTGCTTAGCGAGGCCCAGCTCATGGATGATGATGCGGGCTTTACGCGCATAAGGCGAATTCAGAGAGTAGAAGAGTTTCAACTCAGTGCCCCCCGAACGCGACCAGCGACTTCACTTCCTTGCCCAGCGCTCGGAGCTTGTCGGCGCCGCCGAGGTCGGGAAGATCGATGACGAAGGAACAGCCCACCACCTTGGCGCCGGCGCGCTCGAGAAGCTTGATCGCCGCGGTGGCCGTGCCGCCGGTGGCGATGAGATCGTCCACCAGCAGGACGTTTTCGCCCCTCTGCACCGCGTCCTCGTGGATCTCGACGCGGTCGGTGCCGTATTCCAGCGCGTAATCCTCGCCGATCACCTTCCACGGCAATTTGCCCTTCTTGCGCACCGGCACGAAGCCTATCGAAAGCTGATGGGCCACCGCGCCGCCCAGGATGAAGCCGCGCGCCTCGATGCCGGCGACCTTATCGATGCGCAACCCCGCATAAGGCTGCACCAGCTCGTCCACCGCTTTGCGGAAGGCACGCGGATTGCCGAGCAGGGTGGTGATGTCGCGGAAGATGATCCCCTTCTTGGGATAATCGGGGATCGAACGGACGACGGTGGAGAAATCCATCTGTGCCACTCTTTCGGTCAATGTGTTTTCAGCACGCGGCCGGCCACCGCGTCGAGCTTCTTGAACATTTCGGCGTCGCGTTTTTCCGGCGCGGTGATGAGCGCGGTGTCGAGCGTCATTTCGATGCCGAGCGGCGATGGTTTGCGCACCGGCCCGAGCTTCGTCACCACGCGGCGCACCAGCGCGCGGGCTTTGTCGGCATTGCCGAACAGGATGCGGATGACCTGCTCGACGGTGACGTGGTCATGGTCCGGGTGCCAGCAATCGAAATCGGTGACCATGGCGACCAGCGCATAGGGCAGCTCCGCCTCGCGCGCCAGCTTGGCTTCGGGCATCCCGGTCATGCCGATGACGTCGCAGCCCCAGGATTTGTAGAGCTTGGATTCGGCCAGCGTCGAAAATTGCGGACCTTCCATCGCCAGATAGGTGCCGCCCTTGGTGATCGCGATGCCCTCTTCGCGCGCGGCCTCGTAAAGCGCCGCATTGAGCCCCGGACAGACCGGATGGGCCATCGAGACATGGGCGACGAAACCGGGACCGAAGAAGCTTTTCTCGCGCGAGAAGGTGCGGTCGATGAATTGGTCCACCAGCACGAAATGGCCGGGCGGCAATTCCTCGCGGAAACTACCGCAAGCCGAGACCGAGATCACATCGGTGCAGCCCGCCCGTTTCAGCGCGTCGATATTGGCGCGGTAATTGATCGAGGTCGGGGTCTGGATATGGCCGCGCCCGTGGCGGGGCAGGAACACCAGATCGACACCGGAAAGCCGTCCGAACAGCAGCGCATCGGAGGGCTCGCCGAAGGGCGAGGCCACGCGCTCCCAGCGCGAATCTTCGAGCCCGATATCGTAGACGCCCGAGCCGCCGATAATGCCGAGAACGGTTTTGGTCATGGGGCCTCGCGAGATGTGGGCCGGTTTTAGCATGGGGTCGCGGGGAGGCAACCCTTTCACGGTGACAGTTTTGCTTGAAAATCATCGTACATTGGGATTTTTCATTCCCGGCTGAGCGATGCTTCCGCATCGTGAGGGGAAGGGAATCCAATTCGCGAAATGGATGCCCTTCCCTCACCGAGCTGACGCTCGGTTCGCCAGGCATGACAAGCATCGTTAAATCAAAACTGCTACGAAGGGAGCACGATGGTCGATTGGGTGGCAAAGCTGAAGCGCGAACTCGCGCGCCCTTTCCGGGGCGTCGCGCGGGCCCCATTACCGCTCGATCTGTCGGCGTTCCAGAAATCGCTTGTGAAGCGGGCCGGGCCTTACACGATGACGTCGCCCGAGCGCATCGCGGTGCTGGAAGCGGCCGTGCGCCATGTCGTCGCGCAAGGCTATCCGGGCGCCTTCGTCGAATGCGGCGTCGCCAAGGGCGGCTCCAGCATGGCAATCGCCTATACGCTGCTCGAACTCGGCGTGACGGATCGCGACCTTTATCTCTACGACACGTTCGAAGGCATGCCCGAACCCGACGAGGTCGACCGCGGCCGCTTCGGCGAGGCGGCTTCCTCAAGCTGGCGCAAGCATCGCGGCGATCCGGGCGGCTGGATCGCGCATGGCGTCGACGAGGTGCGGGCGAATTTGCTTTCGACCGGCTACCCGGAAGCGCGGCTGCATTTCATCAAGGGCAAGGTCGAGGAGACTTTGCCGGCGCACGCGCCCGAGGGGGCCATCGCACTCCTGCGCCTCGACACCGATTGGTACGCCTCGACCAAAGCCGAGATGGATCACCTTTATCCCAAGCTCGTGCGCGGCGGCATCGTCATCATCGACGACTATTTCCGCTGGGCCGGCGCCCGCAAGGCGGTCGACGAATATGTCGCCGACCACAAGATCCCGATCTTCTGGTCCCGCATCGACGATGCCTCCGTCGTCGGGGTGAAACCGTGATCGCGGCTGCGGCACCGGGCAAAAGTTCCGCTTAAAGGCCTGTCATATTTATCGCTTTACCCCCATCCCATCGGCCGCCGATTCATGGCAGACTGGGGTCCGTCTCCAACCCCCTAGGGAGGACCAAATGAAAAGATTGACCATTGCTGCGTTTGCGGTTGCTGGCGTTGCGTTCATGCCGGCTGCTGCTGTCGCCGACGGGCCGCAGGCCATCGGCGTTGCCACCAACCATGCGGGCCTCGCCAGCATGGCGGGCAATATCGACATGGTGCACACGCACCTTCACCACGTGCTGAACTGCCTCGTCGGCGCCGGCGGCCAAGGCTTCGACCAGGCGAAGGGTAACCCTTGCGGCGGCTCGGGCCCTGCCATTCCGCAGACCGCGGATGCGGCGACCAAGACGAAGCTCGAAATGGTCGCGGCGAATGTGCGCGCCGGAACGACCAATCCCGACATCGAAGCGTCGAAGAAAGTCGCGAGCGATGCGGCGGCGGCGTTGAAATAGTTTTTGCTTTATCCGATCCGGCGCGTGCCGGGCCGGATCGTTCTTAGAGCGCGTTCCGTTAAATCGGAGCGCGCTCTAATTTTTTGACTTCAATTCTTCACCGTGAAGCGGTCGATGAGCGCGCGCAGGCCCGCATCGACTTTCCGCCAATCGGCGAGATTGCCGCGCTTGAAGCGATAGGACAGCGCCAGACCATTGCCGAGCGGCAGGTCGCGCAGACAATTGGGCGAGACCGTATCCGGCGCCAGCTTGTTGCAGATGAGGACCACCGGCCTGCCCCCATCCCCGACGCCGACCAAGAGATCCTCGCTGCGATATCCGGAATCGGAGCGGAAGGCGTATTGGCGCAAGGCATAGGGACCGGGCGCCCCGCTCGCGTCGGTGACTTGATGCATATAGATGCGGTCGATCCGCTCCTGCTCGGGCAAGGCCGCCCGGTTGCCGGCGAGACTGAAATAGACCACGCCCGAATCCGGCTCGTTGCCGGTGAATTCGCGCGCCGTCCCCAGCGTATAGCCCTCGAAATTGGGCAGCATGGCGATCATGTCGAGCTGCGCCATCTCGCCGCCGAGCCGCGCGCTGGCGCGTACGATGTAATTCGCCGGGATGCGGAAGCGCACCAGCCCGACACTCAGCGTCACGGGCCGCGTCGCGTCGGTGGGGGCCGGAAGCTCCTGGGTGAGCTGCGAGGGCGTCGGGGCGAAATAATAGGCCAGCACGAGCGCCGACAGGCAGGCGGTCACGAAGAAGACCGCGAGCGGCACCAGCCAGCCCGAGCGCTGTCTTATCGGCCCGCTGAATTCGTCCCCCGCACGGCTCATTTAATCGGCTTTCCCTCAACGGGCCATTTCCGCAGGTCTTATCTCACACGCCCTCGCCTCCCCGCAAAGGCGGGGCCGCTTCTGCCCCAATTCGGCACAATCGGCGGGTTTTTGCCAGGCACGGGCCCTGCAACCGAAGGGATGCAAGGGATGGGGTGCGGCTTTCGATGTATTCGGTTTGGCTATTGTTGTTTGCGATCACGACCGGATTCACCGCATCCGGCATCGTCGCGTCTCTCTACCGGCTGAGCGGAGCCAAGGCCGATACGGGCACCGGCCAGACGCTGAGGCTGGCCGTCATGGCCATCGCCGGGCCGAGCGTCATCTTCGAATATGCCGTCCGCGGCTATAAGGCCAAGGAATGGGCGCCCATGCTGTTCTGGCTGGTGGTCGCCCTGGTGAATTATTGGAGCCTCGCGCTCGGGCTGTTCGTGCTCGACGTGGCGATGCATCTATAGGTGCTTCTAGAACCTCTTCCGATCCTGTAGATTTCGCGTCGCGAAGCTCTCCAACGAGGCACGCGATGAAACTCAAAGCTCTCAGCCTTGCAGGCTTGGCCGCGATTCTGTGCGCGGGGCCGGCGGCGGCCCATCATTCCTTCGCCATTTTCGATCAGACCAAGGTGCTCTATCTCACCGGCACGGTGAAAGAGTTCGAATGGGTCAATCCGCACGCCTGGCTCCATCTCAATATCGCGGACGCCACGGGCAAGACTGCCATGTGGTCGTTCGAGGCCGGCTCGGTCGCGCAATTGGCCGCGTTGGGTTGGAAGCGGGATAGTTTCCCCATCGGCGACAAAGTCGAGATCGGCTACCGGCCGATGAAGGACGGCTCGCGCGGCGGACAGTTCATGGCGGTGAAGCTCTCGAACGGTCAGAAGCTCTGTTCCAACCGCGGCTGCGGCGATGGGTCGGGGAATATCCTCGCGCCGTTCTGAGGACGCGTAAAATTCAGTCGAAGCGGCCGTCGGGCGGGAAGCGCACCGTCTGATCGAAGCGCGAGGGCGTCGTCATGTCCTTGTCGCCGCGCGCCGGCAGCACGATCGCGTCGATGATGTAAAGCCGTCCCTTGTTGACATAGAGCGAGGTGCGCGCGCGGGTCCCGTCCATGCGGTCGACCACCAAGGTCACACCATAGACCGCCTTCTCGTCCTGATAGACGCGGGGAAAATCGGTGAACAGCACCTCGCCCTCGCGCATCAGGAAATAAGCCGCTTCGTTGAGAAGATTGTTGCCGGCATCGGCGCGGGCGCCGAGTTCGACTACCGTCATGCGGTAGAGGACGTTGTCGTCCGTGTTCGTGTAGATGCTGGTGCGAAGGTCCTTGATCAGGGTCGATTTGTGGATGCCCGCGGTGATCTGGGGCCTTCCCTGGAATTGAATCGCGAAGCCGCGATCGAGATAGACGAATTCCTGCCAGGCCGAGGCGGGCGCGATTCCAAGGATGGTTACGAGAACGAGTACCGCGAAAAAGCGCATGGCATCCTCCGCAAAAGAGCGAGCGGAGAATAGCACGCAAACCGGATGGTCCCTAGGCGATGGGCCTAGACGATGGATCAAGCGGGCGCGAACGAGACGTCCTTGAACTTCACGAGGCGTTGGCGCTCTTCGTCCCATAGCGCGAGGCCCGTCGCCGCCAGGGCCGGGCCCAATTTCAGCGGCGATTTTTCCTGCAAGCCGCCGATGCTGCGGTAACAGCTCTCCAGCCGGTAATTCGGCACGCGCGGCGCGAAATGGTGGATGTGGTGAAAGCCGATATTGCCGGTGAACCATTGCAGGATCCTCGGCAATTGCAGATAGGACGAGCCTTCCAGCGAAGCGTTCGTAAAGGTCCATTGCGTCTGACGTTCCCAGCGCGATTCTTCGAAGCGGTGCTGGACGGCGAACAGCCAGCCGCCGACGATCGTCGTCACCACGATTACCGGCAGATGCACGAGCAGAACCGGAATGAAGCCAAGGACCGCGCCGAGCGCACCTATCACCACCGCAAGGGCGCCGTTCAGCCAATACACGGCGCGCCGTTCCTTGCCCCACTCTTTGGGCGTGTCGAACGGGAAGCGATAGAGCAACAAAAAGAAGAGGGGCGGCAGCACGATATGGGCGAGGAGTGGATGGCGCGGCACGCGGTATACAAGGCGCTGCCAGCGCGTCATCGCGCGATATTCGCCGACCGTCAAGCAGGCCGAATAGATGTCGGCGCCCGCTTGTCTTTTATCCAGATTGTTCCAGGTCGCATGATGATGCGCGTGCTGGCGGCGCCAATTGGCGTAAGGCGTTACCGTCAGGATGCTGCAAAATCGACCGACCAGATCGTTAGCCCATTTGCTCGCGAAGAACGAGCCGTGCCCGCAATCGTGCTGGATGATGAAGATACGCACGAGAAAGCCGCCGGTCGGCACCGCGAGCAGAAGCGTCAGGAAATAGGAGACATGCAACGACCAGTACATCAGCGCGCAGGCGCCGACAAACAACCCGACGGAGTTCAGAAGCTGGAACAGACTCGCAGCCACCGAGGGCTGCTCGTAGGGTTTGATTGCGGATCTCAGATCCGCCGAATCGCGCATCTGTTCGTCCTATTCGATGGATATGCTGGGATCGTTATGCGCGAGGCGGATGAACCGGCCTGCATCGCTGCCCAAATCAATTGTACGATAACGTACAGTCGTAACTGAGTCCAATCGAGCCCCCTCGATATCGGCGGGAAAATCAGCCCTTCGCCGCCCGCTTCACATTCGGCGCGACCTCGGGCTCGGCGGCGTCACGCGCCATCCGCAACGCCTTCAGGCGCGTCATTTTCGATGACTGCAGATTCTGCTTGCGCGTCAGCTCCTGCTTGACCAGGGCGTCGAGCGCGGCCGCTTTCAATTCCCGAACGCTGGCGCCGGCGACTTTTTGTGCTTTCGTCATTTCGTCCTCTTGGTCGCCCCCCCTTGGCTGAGAAAAAACCGGCGGCGAAGTGAAAGCCGCGCCGCCGGTTCTCGTTGCCGTTTAGGCCGACTTCAGATTGACGGCCTTCGAACCGCGCGCGTCCGGCTGAATGTCGAACGATACGCGCTGGCCTTCCGCCAGGCTCCGCATTCCGGCCGCTTCGACGGCTGTCGCATGGACGAACACGTCCTTGCTGCCGCCTTCCGGCGAGATAAAGCCAAAGCCCTTGGTCGCATTGAAAAACTTCACTGTTCCGATAGCCATATGATTGGTCCTTGTGCATCGGGGTTACGCCCAGGCCTGTGCCTGAACGGTGCGAGGAAACGCAATCATCTTCGGAAAGTCAGCTGTCTCGTCCTGGCGCGCAACTGGGCGTGTTCGGAGTAAATAACAGTGCGCTTCATCTGACGGGAACGCTTCGCACTTTTGATATAGTCGTTAACGGGGCGATTTACAATGCGCACGAGAAATCACCGTTAAAACGGGCAGTTAACGTTTGAAAACATCAAACCGCGACGGCAGTCGCGTCATAGGCATACAGCCAATCGAGCCGTTCTTTAAGGCGCAGTTGAAGCCAGTCGCGCGCGATGGAAGCGGCGACAGCCCCTTCCTCGGAAAGGCGCGGCTCGAAGGCCATCGCCCTGTTGTCCTGCGCCTTCCGCACCACCATCGCGGTGCGCTCCGAGCGAATCTCCTCGTAACGGGCAAAGGCGGTGGCGGGATCGGCGAAATATTTGGCGATTGCAGCCGCCAGCACATAGCCGTCCTCGATCGCCATGACGCCGCCTTGGCCGAGGAACGGCAGAGTCGGATGGCAGGCATCGCCCAGAAGCGTGACGCGGCCCTGGCTCCAGCGCGCCATCGGCCCGCGCACCATCAGCGCCCATTTGTAAGGCGTGTCGATGCTTGCGATGAGAGTCTGGGCGTCCGCGTGCCAACCGCGATAATCATGGGCGAGCTCATCCTTCGTGCCTTCCGTCACCCAGGATTCGATCCGCCAATCGTCGCGCTCGACGACGCCGACGAAATTCATCAATTCGCCGCGCCGCACCGGGTAGTGGAGGATGAAGCCCTTGGAGCCCAGCCAATTGGTGCCGACCATGCGTCGCAGATGTTCGGGCAGGCGCGCCATCGCGATGAGTCCGCGCCAGGCGACGCAGCCGGTGAATTCGGGTTCGCTGGCGCCGAACAGGATGCGGCGGATGTTGGAGTGGATGCCGTCGGCGCCGATCACAAACCGCGCGCGCGCTCCGGTCCCGTCTTCGAACTGAAGCTCGGCTTCGTCTTCGGTTTGGTTGACGGCGACGCAGCGTTTGCCAAGGTGAATCGCGTCGGATTTCAGCGCCGTCACCGCCGCGATCAGGGCTGATTGCAGATCGCCGCGATGGAGCATCAGGTGGGGCGTGCCGTAACGCTGGCGCGATGTCGCGCCGAGCTCGAACCAGTTCCAGGTTTCGCCGCTGCTCCAATGGCGCAGCTCGCGGCGATCCGGCAGGGCGGCGCTTTGTTCGAGCGCGGCTTGCAAGCCCAGCGCATAGAGAACGCGCGTGCCGTTGGCGCCAAGCTGAATTCCGGCGCCGGCCTCGCGCAGCTCCTGCGTCTGCTCATAGATCGTGACGTCGAGCCCGCGTTGCAGCGCCGCCAGCGCGAAGGTCAGCCCGCCTATGCCGCCGCCGACGACGACGATCTTGCCCGAATCATTCATGGCGACGAATGTGAACCGGCCGGCGCGTTTCGTCTATCGGCAGCGATTATTGTCGCCGCGCAGCCAGCGCTCGCCGTTCAGGGTGAAATTATCGCCCGTCATCTCGGCGCGGAGCTCGCCGCGCTGACCATCCGTTCGCATCAGCGTGATGATTCCTGCGCCCGTTACCTCGCCCGCCGCCACCCAGGTGCCATTGCTATTGCTGCCGAACGCGCCGCTGGCGACGCCCGCCGTGAAGCCGCCGCCATCCATCGCGCTGGCGAAACTGCCATCGGAGCAGAGCCACAGCTCGTGCTTCTCGGAATAGCCGTTGCCGGAATAAAGCCGCACGAGATAGCGGCCGCGCAAATAGGCCGTCCAACTCGAAGAGGCTGCCTCAACGGGCGCACGAAATTGCGCGGACGCCATGATCTGCCCCTGCACCGCGCGCAATTCCGGCACGGCGGCGACGGGTACGATGCCGACCAGCGCGAAGGCCCGCCCGCCGGCAAGCGTTCTGATGCGCACGACGGCCCGCGCCGGTTTGGCGGTGCCCGTCACCGTGAAATCGGCGAAACGATCTTCGCCTTCCGTTTGCGGTTGGCCCATCGGCGCCAGCACGATGCCGCGCCCCAAATCGATGGGCCCGGTGAGCTGGCCTTCCGCTTCGGTAGGCGTCGCCGGCCTGATGCTGACGATGATCGTGCTGTCGCCATCGGGGCCGACCAAGCTGGCCGTCGTGGCATCTGCGACGGCGCCGCGCCAACCGTCGGGCACCGTCAGCGTGACGCCGGCAGAAAGGTCCAGCGCCGCCGCCGCCGCGCTGCCCGCGAAGACAAGCGCGAGAATCGCGACGAACGGCATTACGCGCAGTACAGTCACTCTTCGATCGCTTTCAGGCGTCAGTAGGTCTTGACGATTCGGAAGCCGCCGCCATTCTGGTATTTGCGGCTCGCGGCACGGATGTCCTGCGGACCGCTGAACCAGTTACCGCCCCGCACAGGGTGGTTGCTGCAATCGCCCGAGGTCCATGGCCGACCGTCCGTAGGCGCCCCGGTATAGTTGAAATTCCAGCAGTCTTCGATCATCTGCATAGCGTTGCCGAGCATGTCGTAGAGGCCAAACGAATTTGGATCAAACGAGCCAACAGGAGGCTCCTCCGCGAACCGATCGCGGCCGCCTGTGGCGCCGATGCAAGCGAAGTTTGTCCCGTTTGCAGCGTTGGCAAGACAGGCCGTATCCATACCGTAATTGGCGTAATCGTGGCTTTCGTTGTCGCCCCAATAATACCGCGTGGTACGTCCGCCACGCGCCGCATACTCCCATTCCGCTTCGGATGGCAGGCGGTAGGTGCTTCCGGTTTTGCGCGAAAGCCAAGCGGTATAGGCATGCGCTGCGTCCCAGGTTACCTCCGCAGTAAAATTCCCTTGGCCGGCGATGGTCTTGCGCGGGCCTGGGCAACCGCCCTCGACAACACAGATGTCCCAGTCGGCGCGCGTCACATGGAATTTTCCCACCGCCAAGGGCGCGATCGTCACCTGGTGCTGCGGGCTTTCGAGGCTTCTACCGAGCGCCGGCTCCGTCGGCGGCGAGCCCATGGCGAAGGTTCCTCCCGGCAGCGCCACCATCTCCGGGCATGCTGGGCAATCGCGAAACACCGTGCCGGCCGGCGGCGGCGGAGCGGGCGCGCGCATGCGCACGATTTTCGTGACTTGCGCCCATTGGCCGGGATGCTGCGCATTAAGCGTGGCCGCCAGGGAGGCGACCGCTGCCGGGCCCGGATTTCGGAACGAAAGGAAGATGTCCGCTTCCACGACGTCGGCTTTATTGAAGGCCGGGGCTTGCGACGTCGAAGCGATGACCTTGAACACTTCGGTCGGACCCGGCGGCGTCAATTTCCATGGCCCGTTTACGGCCGGGATAATCAGGGGCGCATTGGCGGAGGCGAAATTGTTGGGCGCCGCGCGGTTCGGGAAAACGACGGTCGTCGCCCCGCTCGGCTAAACCGCGACAATGGTGATGAATGCATTCCTGTCGGAGGTCACCACCAGAGTGACCGGCTCGCCGTTGCGGTAGATGCCGCTGGGATGATCGACCACCGCGGTGAGCCGTATCGGCGCGGGCCGGGTAGTATTCAACGCGGCGAGCGGCCGCTGCGGGGGCGTGGTTTCGCGAAAGCCGTCGAGGTCGGCGGTTTGAGCACGCAGGGCGCCGGGGATGAAAGCGACGGACGCGAAAACCATGGCAAACGCGGCAAGGCAAATCGCTCTTGTTACGGTGTTCGATTTCACGCGAAAAATCCTCCTTGGGGCGTTTCAGCCTACAAGGCAGTCTTGAGCTTAGCTATTGAGCGTTGCGGCCATATATTTTTGCATGCGCTACTTGCACAGGCTGCGGTGAACCCGTCAGTGAGCGACGCGGATCAGGTTTTCAGCCGTTCGTCGGGGGCAGCGATTTCGGTCACCAAATCGCGCACCAGCCTCTTATTGGGCAACGGTTCGAGGCCCATCTCGCGGGGCTCCAGCCGCGCCGTGCAGGCATAGACGGTTTTGCCGTCGAGGAGGATCATGCATTCCTTGCAGGCATTCGCATTGATGCAGGAATAGCGGATGGCGAGCGTCGGGTCTTCGGTCGCGCGGATGCGCCGGAGTCCGTCGAGCACCGATTGACCTGGTTCGTAAGGCACTTCGAAACGCGACCAGGAAGGGTTTCCCGTCTCGCCCCGGCGCACGATGAGGATGGCGACAAGATTCATCGGCCCAGCACCACGCGGTTTTCCTTTAAGCGGACGATCTGGTTGAAGGAGAACGCCGGATCGGGGACCGGAAAATCCTCGCGGGCGTGGGCGCCCCGGCTTTCGTTACGCGCCAGCGCCGCTTGCGCGACACATTCGGCGACCAGCAGCATGTTGCGCGCGTCGAACCAGTCAAGCCGCCTCATATCGAAGCCGCGCAAGGCTTCGGGCGGTGCGTCCCCGAGAGCGGCGCGTAAAGAAGCGATTTCAGCCAGCGCGTTCTGCAAGCCCGCCTGATTGCGGAACGGGCCGACGGATCGGTCCATCAGGGCTTGCAGCGCGACGATGAGCGCAGCAGGATTTTGAGTGGACGATTGTGAAGCGGCTCTTTCTTCGGAAGCATCCCGCCACGCATAAGTGCGCGCTTTCGCGGCGCGCGCGGCGGCCGACAATCCGGCGCAACGGCCGAACACCAGCGCTTCGGTGATGGCATTGCCCGAAAGCCGGTTCGCGCCATTGGCGCCGCCGACCGCTTCGCCGGCCGCGAACAGGCCCTTAACGCACGTCTCGAAGTTCTCGTCCACGCGGATTCCGCCCATGTGATAATGCGCGATCGGCGCGACCTCTACGGCGTCACGCGTCAGATCGATGCCGTTGGCGGCGAGGCGATCTATCACCGGCCCGAAGGCTTCACGCAGGCGCGCCGCCGGCACATGGCGGAAGGACAGATAGACGCCGCCCGACGGACTGCCCCTGCCCGCTTCGACCTCTTTGATAATCGCATAGGTCGCGACATCGCGCGTCGCCTTGTAGCGCCCATCTTCGGCAACATCATAGGCGTCGATGAAGGCGCGCCCCTCGCTGTTCAGGAGCTGACCGCCCAGCTTGTAGCGGAAGGGATCCCACATGATCGGGTCCATGCCGACGAGGCGCGGCGCCAGATGACCGATGGGGAAAAACTGTACGAATTCCATGTCGATCAGATCGGCGCCGGCGCGAAGCGCGAGCGCGTAACCATCGCCGCCCATATTGGCCGATGCGCTGTTGCGTTTATAAAGCCGCGTCAAGCCGCCGGTCGCCACGATGGTTGCGTGCGCCGCGATGCTCACGGAACGTCCGTCGCTCATCGAGAAGCCGCGGACGCCCGTCACCGCACCATCCGCGACAACGAGATCGGTCACGCACAGATCGCCGATGCGCAACGTGCCGGCGCGGCGCTGGACTTGCGCGCGCAAGCTGCGCGAGACGGCGGGGCCGGTGTTGAGGAAATCGACATAGACGCAACGCGGCCGGTCATGGCCCGGCGCTTCGACCTGACGAAGGCGGCCATCGCTATGATGCGCCCAGCCGACTTTCCATTCGCCCATTTGGCGGATCGCTTGCGGCCCCCTCTCGCAGAGAAGGCCCGCGAGGCGTTCGTCGCACAGGCCACGGCCCGCTTTCAGCGTGTCGGCGAGATGATGGCGCCAATCGTCGGGCTGCTCGTCGCCGATGGCGGCGGCGACCGTCATCTGCGCCATCACGGTCGCGCCGCCCCGCCCAATCAGGCTGCGGTCGATGAGCGCGACGGCCACGCCCGCATCATGGGCGGCGATGGCGGCGGACATGCCAGCCGCACCCGCGCCGACGATCAGGACGCCTGTTTCGAGATGCGTTGGTTCGTGTTTGCCGGTCATGCTTGCGAGTCTAGCCGGTTTGGCGAGCCCTTATGAGTGGGGATTTGCACATGCTATTATGGCGCCGGCCTTGATGGTTCGACCCTCGCGATGAAACCGAAATTGCTCCTCAGCCGCCGCAAGCTTCTCGTCAGCGGCGCGGCGACGCTGATCCTCGGCGGATGCAACCGGCTGTCGCAAGCGCCCAGCTTCAAGCAATTTCTCGCCAATGCGGAAGGGCTGACCTACCGCGCCCAACGCACGCTCATCCCGCGTCAGGCGCTCGCCCGCGAATACAGCGCGGCGGACATCTCGAAGAACTTCCACCCCAATGGTTCGCAGGACAAATACAATCTGCCGCCGGAATATGTCGAAGACGGCGAGAGCGGCTATACGAAATGGCGGCTGCAGGTGGGCGGGCTGGTGATGCGGCCCGCGAGCTTTTCGCTTGGCGAATTGCGCGCGCTGCCGGCGCGAACGCAGATCACGCGGCACGATTGCGTCGAGGGCTGGAGCGCCATCGGCGGTTGGACCGGGGTTCCGCTCGCTCAAATTCTGGATCGCGTCGGCCTTCGTCCCGAAGCGCGCTTCATCGTTTTCCGCTGCGCCGACGAGGTGCTGCATTATATCGACGGCGACGATTATTATTACGAGAGCATCGATCTGATCGATGCGTTCCATCCCCAGACGATCCTCGCCTATGACATGAACAGCGCGGCGCTGCCGTTCCAACATGGCGCGCCGCTTCGTCTCAGGGTCGAAAGACAGCTCGGCTACAAGATGGCGAAATACATCACCAGCATCGAAGCCGTCGAGCGGTTCGACAACATCAAGGGCGGCAAAGGCGGCTATTGGGAAGACGGCGGCTATGAATGGTACGCGGGTATTTAGCGCCTTCGGTCCTGAATTTTACGCGTCACCGTGTCATTCCCGGCCGAGGGTCCTGAGCGTGCCGAAGGACCCGAGGGGAAGGGAATTCATTTGCCGAAAGCAATGCTAATCGTCACCGAATGGATGCCCTTCCCTCACATCGCTACGCGATGCTCGCCGGGCATGACATCGAGGGGTAATTAAAGTGCGCTAGAGCTTCTCACTCGATGCTACGGGCGACGCGGAATCCGTCCGACCAGGTTGCGTCTTCCCGGCTGCTGGCAACGCGGGCCGAGGCGCGAACATCGCCGGCATAATCTTCCCACGACCCGCCCCGCAGCACCCGTCCCTCGCAATTCGCGCCCAGGAACGGCTTGCCGTCGGCCGGATGGGCAGGCGTGTATTCGTCGCTCCAGCAATCTTCCACCCATTCCCAAACATTGCCGTGCATGTCGTAGAGGCCGAAGCCGTTGGGCGCGAAGCTGCCCACCACCACGGTCTTCTGGCGATTGGGACCGGCGGCGCCTTCTTTATAAGCGGTGCTGCCGTCGTAATTCGCCTGCTCGCTATTGATCGCATCGCCGAACGAGAACGGCGCCGTGCCGCCGGCGCGCGCCGCATATTCCCATTCGGATTCCGACGGCAGGCGATATTGCTTCCCCGTCTTGCCGCTCAGCCACGCGGCATAGGAAGTCGCATCGCCATAGCTGACGCCGATGACCGGCATCTTTCCCCTGCCCCAGCCCTGGTCCTCGGGCTTGAAGCCGCCGCAGCCGCCATCGGCGACGCAGGCATCCCATTGATCGAAGGTGATCTCGGTCTTGCTCAGCGCGAAGGCGGGAAGCGTCACTTGGTGCTGCGTCTCGGCGCCGCGATAGAGTTCGGATGTCGGCGAGCCCATCGTGAACGTGCCCGCCGGGATCGTCACCATTTCCGGACATCCCGCGCAATCGGCGACGGCTTGCACCGGCGTGGCGGCGCCATCGCCGGGCGCGCCGCAGGCGGCGATCAGGGGCGCGGTCAAAGCCAGCGCGATCTTTATTGCAGCTCTCATCTTCTGTTTCCTGATTTTCGCCCTTCGGCCCAAGACTTTAACAGAGAAGCTTGAACGCGAAAGGCGGCGCGCGCATTCTTAAACGGGTTTACGCCTGGGAGGGCACCATGAAATCCATGTTATCGAGCTTGGCCGTCGCCGCCGCTTTGATCGCCGGCAGTTCCATCGCCGCGCCCGCGCCGAGCTGGACGCCGCCCCCCGACGCGCAGCGTTGCCCGTCCAAATGGGGCGCGGGCGATCAGCGCGGCTCGGCCAATCACATCAAGCCCGCCAGCATCGTCAACGCCGCAAGGCTCATCAAGACCGGCGAGATCGTCGAAATGGGCCGCGTGCTCAGCCGCTCGATGCCGCTCTCGGCGAACCGGCAATACAATATCCTGACCAAACCGATGGCGCCGCCCGCCGGCACCAACCGCCGCACCGGCAATGAAGAACTGGTCGTCGCCGAGATCGGCCAGGTCGGCACGCAATTCGACGGCTTCGCCCATCAGGCCAACGGCGATTCCTTCTACAATTGCTTCAAGTTCGACGACATCGCCACGCGCAACGGCTTCACCAAGCTCGGCATCCACAATGTCGGCGCGCTATTCGCCCGCGGCGTGCTGATCGACATCGCCGGCTACAAGGGCGTGCCGATGCTTGGCGACGCCTACGAAATCAGCGTCGCCGATATCGAAGGCGCGCTGAAGAAACAGAACATGACGCTGCAAGCGGGCGACGCGGTGATCCTACACACCGGCTGGGGACGGCTGTGGGGGACCGACAATGCGCGCTACTCGAGGGGCAATCCCGGCATCGGCGTGAAAGCCGCCGAATGGCTGATCGCCAAGGACCCGCTGCTGATGGGCGCCGACACCGCCCCGGTGGAGGTGAACCCCAACCCCGACAAGCAGCTCTCGCTTCCCATCCATGAGATGGCGCTGGCCATCAACGGCATCCATCTTCTGGAAAACCTGAAGCTCGACGAGATGGCGGCGAAGCGCGTCTATGAATTTGCTTTCATCATGCAGCCCCTGAAGCTCGAAGGCGCCACGGGCTCGACGGTCGTTCCCATCGCGGTGCGCTGAGGCGTTTGTCGCAAAAGTGTGTCGGTAACGCCGTCCTGCCATTGGAAGCGGCAAGTCCGGCTGCAACTGAAGCGATTTGCGCGGGTTGCGGCGCGGAGTCCGGTTGCGTCGCATCACGAGAAAGTTAATCTTGCCTCGCCGCCGGAGTGGATGCCCGGCGGCGCCTCGCCCATCTCGGTCGATGCCCAAACGCTGCTTGGGGGACGTTGCACGTGCGGCGCAGTATCGTTGCGTTTGTCAAAGCGGTAGGGGTCGCGAGCCTTTGCGTAGGTCTCGGCGCGGCCGTGGCTGCGGCGGAGTCCGTGCCGATGCACCCCACCAGCGGGGCCACGCATATCCAAGCCGGCGAAGCCCCCAGCATCGACGCCGACCTCTCCGATCCCGCCTGGGCCAAGGCGACATTGATCGACAGCTTCCGCCAACGCGCGCCCAACAGCGGCGGGGCGCCGACCGAACGCACCATTCTTCGCGTGATGTATGACGACAACAATCTCTATTTCGGCGTCTACGCCTATGACAGCGAGCCCAACGCGCTGATCGTGCGCGCGATGTCGCGCGACGGCCAGATCGCCACCGGCGACAATGTGGAGTTCGTGATCGATCCGGGCCAGACACGGCGGAACGCCTATGTCTTCATGATCGGTCCTTCGGGTGGACGTTGGGACAGTTTGAGACTCAACAATCTCGAAGAACTGCCGGAGTGGAACACGATCTGGGCCGCCAACGCGAAACGCGTGCCCGACGGCTGGGTGGCCGAGATCGCAATCCCCTTCAGCAGCATCTCCTATGTCGAGAGCACGAGTGGCTGGGGCTTCGATTTCACCCGCAACATCAGGCGCAAGACGGAGATCGTGCGCTGGTCCTCGTTCAACCCCGCGATCGCCATCAACGACATTTCCGAGGAAGGAACGCTGACCGGCATCACCGGCGTCAATCAGGGCCTCGGGCTCGACGTCGTGCCCTATGCCGCCTTGCGCTCGCGGCACGATTGGACGCGTCCCGACGACGGCGCGGGATTGCGCCCGGTTCTCGGCGGCAACGCCTTCTACAAGATCACCCCGGCGCTGACCGGTACCGTCACCGTCAATCCCGATTTTTCCGACGCGCCGCTCGACGTGCGCGAGGTCAACACCACGCGCTTCTCCCTCTTCCTGCCCGAGACGCGCGCCTTCTTCCTTCAGGACGCGGGAGCGTTCGATTTCGGCGGGCGGCCGTTCCGGCGCACCACGTTCGACCGTCAGAACAACAATGGACGGCCGTTCTTCTCCCGCCGCCTCGGCCTGGTGAACGGCCAGCCGGTCAGTCTGATCGGCGGGGGCAAGGTGTCCGGCGAATATGGCGGGTTCAATGTCGGCGCCCTGAGCGTGCTCTCCGACAATACCTCGGTGGCGCCCGAGCAGATGCTTTCGGTGGTGCGGGTGACGCGTCCTATTCTGAACGATCAATCCCGCGCGGGTTTCATCTTCACCAATGGCGATCCGACGGGATTGTCGAACAACACCGTCGCCGGTCTCGATTTCCAATATCGCCTCGACACGATCTTCGACAGCAACACGTTCCAGGCCGACGGCTATTTCGAGCGCAGCTTCTCCAGCACGTCGGGAGACGACAATTCCTACGGCCTCGCGCTCAACTATCCCAACGAGCCGTGGAACGGCGATTTCATCTTCAAGACGGTGGGCAAGAATTTCGATCCCGCGCTCGGCTTCGTGAACCGCAACGACAGCCGTTACTATCAATTGTTCATCGGCCATCTCGATCGCTATCGCAACACCGACGGTTTCTTCCGCGTCTTCGAGCTCAATACGCGGCACGAAATCATCACCGATGAGGCGGGCCTCTTGATGACGCGCGAAAGCCGCCTACAGGTTCAGTTCGAGACCACCAACGATCATTCCTTCGCCGCCGACGTCATCGAGAATTTCGACCGGCTGCCTGCGGATTTCGTCCTGCCGCACGGCGTGATCATCCCGGCCGGCAATTACGAATGGTACAGCTATTTCGCGCATATCCGCACCTCGCAGCGGCTGCCGGTCGCCACCCACATCGATGTCTATTGCTGCGACTTCTATAACGGCACCCAATGGCGCATTCGCAGCGAGACGAATTACCGGCCGAACGAGTATTTCGAATTCGACGCGATCTACGACACGACCTTCATCCGCATGCCGACGGGCAAGGTCGACATTCAAATTCTGGCGCTGGGCAGCACGCTCAACTTCATGCCGGACATGCAATTGTCGCTGCAAGCGCAATACGACAATATCAGCCAGGGTTTCAACTTCCTTGGCCGCTATCGCTGGGAGTTCCGCCCGGGCAGCGAGATATTCATCGCGCTCGGGCATACCGCGCTCATTCCGGGCACCAGTTTCGAGGCGCGTCAGCTGACCGCGACGTTCCGCGTCAGCCACACGCTGCGGTTCTAGAAGCGCAGCTCGTACGGGATTTGTTCGGGACCGTAGCGTTGCGTCACGGTCTTCGCTTTCGCGTCATAGCTGTTCTGCAACACGGTGCCTTCGCCGAGCGGCCGGCTGCGTAAAATGACTGCGGCCGAGCGCGCCGGCCCGCCCTGTTCGGCATGGATCGCATAGGGCGCCACCAGATCGACTTTGCCTTGGGTGCCGGTGGTCACGGATGCGAGTCTGATCTCGGCGTAACCGGACCGGCTTGCATCGTCGATGCGGTCATAGCGTTCGAGACTTTCAGCGCCATCGACGATACCATAGAGCACCCAAGCATCGGCATGATCGTGCACGCTGCCGGTGCGCCCCGGCACGCGGACGACGGCGTTGATGACAAATTCATAATCGGGATCGACATAGAGGCGTAGATTCTTGCGCCCCTCGGTCGAGGGCCAGGCGCGGCTATTCGCTTTCACGCTGTCGTCCAACACGAAGGCTTCGAGCAACGGCTTGGCCGCTTTCATGCGCGTCTCATCGTCGGAATGCGCGGCCCATACGCCACGCAATCGGGCAATGAAATTCTCCAAGGCCGGCAGACGGGGCTCTTCATAAAGGGCTGCGCCTTCCACCGTGCAGCGGCGCAACAGCCGGCGTTCACCCTTCGGAAAATCGGTGCGCGCATGAATGGTGCAGCGATTGTCCCACATCAGAAAATCGCCGAGCTGCCAGACATGCTCATAGAGGAATTCGCGCCGTTCGCCGATGTCGTACAGTTCGCGCAACATCGCGGCGCTTTCGTCGGCGTCGACGCCTTCGATGGCGACCGTCATCAGCCGGTCGACGAACAGGCTTTTCCGCCTTGTCTCTGGATGGGTGATAAAAACCGGATGGTAGGCATGGGGCGTGCCGGAGAGATCGCCCGAATGGCTCGCCTGACGGCTGCGATTATATTCGTGGATGTGCAGCGCGCGCTTGCCTTTCAGCTTGGCTTTCAGCGCCGGCGGCACCGCCTCATAAACCTTGTACATGTTGGAGAACAGCGTGTTGCCGCCGGTCGACGGCAATTCGAGCGCGTGAAGAAAGGTGTAATTGTAAGGCTTCGCGCTGTAGCCGGAATCGATGTGGAACCAGAATTCGCCGTCGCCGAAGGCGCCGATGGGCTCGCCGTCCACTTTGATGTTGGTGACGAGCAGCACCTTCTCGTGATCCTGCTGGATACCTTCGGCGCGATGGCGCAGTTTCTCGGGCGCTTTTTTCCGCGTGCCGAGTTCGCCGAAATAGGCGGCGAAGCGCAGCTGATCGTCCTGGGTGAGCGTTTGGCCGCGGAACACCAGCACCAGATGCTTGCCCCAGGCGTGTTTGATCGCGGCGACTTGCGCGTCCGACAACGGCTTCGTCAGGTCGACGCCTTTGATTTCCGCGGCGCAAGCGGGGGACAGGGGCACCACCGTCATGGACGTCATTGGGGTTTGGCTAATCTCCGCCCGGCATCATAGCAGCACAGCCGCCATCCACGAACAGCTCGGTGCCGGCGATGAAATCGGAATCGTCGGACACGAGGAACAGCATGGCCCGCGCCAGATCGATGGGCTCGCCCGGCCGGTTGCGCAAATTCACCACTTTGCGATCCGGATTGAATTCGTCCTTGCCGACCGGCGAGCCGATCTTGTTCGGCACCACGCAGTTCACGCGAATATTATGCTCCGCCAGCTGGATCGCCAGCGAGCGGGTCAGATTGATGACGCCCGCCTTCGCCGACGTGTAGGCGATGGCGCGTCCGCGCCCATAATGGCCGGAGGTCGAACTGACGTTCACAATCTTGCCGCCTCGCTTGCCGTCGATCATCGCCTTCGCCGCATATTTGCTGAACAGCATCGGTGCGGTGAGGCAGATCGCGAACACGCGGTCCCATTCCGCCTTGGTGATCTCGAAAAGATGCTTGTTGTCGGAGATCGCGACATTGTTGACGAGGATGTCAACCCGGCCGAAATCGGCGGCGACCGCTTTGACCGTGGCGATGATCTGCTCTTCCTCGGCGACGTCGCAAATATAGGTCTTCGCCTTGCCGCCCGACGCTACGATCGCACTCGTCACCTTGTCGGCGCGGGCGCGATCCATATCGACCACGGCGATGGAAGCCCCTTCGGACGCGAAAAGCTTCGCGGCTTCCTCGCCGATATTGCGCCCCGCTCCGGTGATGATCGCAACCTGATTGGCAAGCTTCATGTCTTCTCTTTCTATGGTTGCGACAGATTGAGAGTGCGGATGAGCGTGGCGGTCTGGGCCACTTCGCGCGCCAGTTCGGTGCTTGCCGATTGCGGCGTCGACGATGTGATCAGCGCGCCATTGTCGTGCAGGCCCTTGATGATCGAGGGATTGCGCGACGCGCGCGCAAACGCGTCGGAGAGCCGGCGAATGATGGCGGGCGGCGTGCCCTTGGGCGCGGCAAGCGCGAACCAGCTCGCGACTTTCGGCTGATTGGCGCCCGCCTCGCGCAAAGTCGGGATGGCGGGAAAATCCGGCCAGCGCGCCACCGCATCGACGGCGAGCAATTTCAGCTTCTTCTCTCTCGCGTAGGGGCCAGCGACCGCGTATGACACCAGCGCGAAATCGAGGCGCCCGGCGACGAGATCGGCGATCATCGGCACGGCGCCCGCATAATGTTTGGGCGCGATTCTCGTCCCGCTCGATTGCGCGAGCCGCGCCGCCGTCAGATGTGAGGTCGAGCCGAGCCCAGACGAGCCGAAGCTGAGTCCCGCCGGTCTGTCGCGGCCCATTTGCAATAGATTGGCGAGCGAATTGGCGGGGCTCGTATCCGGCACCGCGAGGAAATTCACCATCGTGAAAAGCACCGTGACCGGCGCGAAACCCGCGACCGGCTCGTAAGGAACAGGGCGCATCGCGGCGATGGCTCCGTGCTGCGCCCCCGAGAACGCCAGAAGCGTGTAGCCATCGGGCGCCGCGTTCTGCACCAGCGCCGCCGCCTCGACACCGGAATCCGTCGGGCGGTTGTCGATCACGACGGGCTGGCCCAGCTCTCTCGCAACGATATCGGCATACAGCCGCGTCGCGACATCGGTGATACCACCCTTGGAAATGCCCATGACGATGGTGATGGGGCGGCTGGGATAGGGTTCGGCGGCATTGCTCCCCGCGCTCGCGACGAGGCCCATAAGGCCCGCGCCCACTAGGCCCGCGAAACTGAGGTATGCCAGTCGCCGCCGCATGTTTCGCATCCGTGGTGGTTCCGCCGAGGCGCTAACCTAAACTATAGTCGAGAATCTTGGCCAGCCCTGACTGCAACTGGAAAAAGCGTGATGGAAAGAACGGCCCCGCGCTATCGCCTGGGCGTCGATGTGGGCGGCACCCACACCGACCTGGTTCTGCTCGATACCGGCACCGGCCAGTTGCTGGTGGAAAAGGTCGCGAGCACGCCCAAGAACCAGGCGCTCGGCGTGCTCGACGGCGTGGCGCGGTTTGTGGCCCGCGGGATCGACGCGTCGACAATCGGCTTTTTCGGCCACGGCACCACGATCACGACGAATGCGCTGCTGGAAATGCGCGGCGCCAAAGTCGGGCTGTTGATCACCAAGGGCTACCGCGCCGTGCAGGAGGTGCAGAACCAGGCGCGCGACACGATGCTGTTCGATTATTTCTACGAGAAGCCCGCTTCAATCGCCCCGCAAAGCCTCACACAGGAAATTCCCGAACGCGTCGATCATGCGGGCCATGTGCTGCGCGCGCTCGACCGCGACGCGGTGCGGGCGGCGGCGAAGTCGCTGGTGGATGCCGGCGTGCAGTCGATCGCGGTCTGCTATCTCTTTTCCTTCGCCAACCCGGCGCACGAAAACGCGACGCGCGAGGAAATCAAAGCGCTCTATCCCGGCCTCGATGTCTCGCTGTCGAGCGAAGTGCTGCCGCGCATTCGCGAATGGCCGCGCTTGTCGGCCACACTGTTGAACGCCTATCTCGAGCCGGTGCTGGTCCATTATATCGGCCATCTCAATGACGGGCTCGAAGGCGCTGGCATCGTCACGCCGCAACGTTTCCTGATGCAATCGAATGGCGGCGTGATGCCATTCGCCGCCGCCATCGCGGGCGGGCGCACCGTGCATACGCTGCTGTCGGGCCCGGCCGCCGGCGCGCGCGCCGCCGCCTATCTTTTCGGTACGGACGCCATCAGCGGCCTCGTTTCGCTCGACATGGGCGGGACCAGCGCCGACATCGCCTTCATCGAGGGTGGCGCACCGCTCGAAGTCACCGAGGGCGTGATCGCGCGACGCCAGCTCGACGTGCCGGCGCTCGACATGAGTTCGATCTCGGCCGGCGGCGGCTCGATCGCCGGCGTGGATGCGAGCGGCTTTTTGAATGTCGGTCCCGAGAGCGCGGTCGCCGATCCCGGTCCCGCCTGCTATGGGCGCGGCGGCACGAAGCCCACCGTCACCGACGCCGATGTCGTCTGCGGCACTCTCAATCCCGATTATTTCCTCGGCGGCGCACAAAAACTCGACGTGACGGCGGCGCATGACGCTATCAAGCGCGAGGTCGCCGACCCATTGAAGATGAGCGTGCGGGAGGCGGCGGCCGGAATCCGCCGCATCGTCGATATGCGCATGGCGGACGAAGTCCGCGTCTTCGCCGCCAAGCGCGGCGTCGATCTCTCCGCGTTCACGCTGCTATCTTTCGGCGGCGCGGGCGCGGTGCACGCCGCCGCCGTCGCCGAAGAGCTCGGCATGAAACGCATCCTGGTGCCGCCACGGCCCGGTGCGTTCTCGGCGCTCGGGCTTTTGTGCACCGACGTCGTGCATGATTACATCCGCTCCGGGCTGGCCCCGCTGGCGGAGCTTGCCCCGCGCGAGGCCGAAGCGGCGTTCCACGAGATGGAGATTCGCGCGCGCGCGGAATTGGCGGCGGAGAACCTCAAAGCGGAGGACGCGTCGTTCACGCGCGAATGCGATCTGCGCTACACCGGCCAGGGCTACGAAATCCGCACTTCGCTCGAAGGGCTCGTTTCCGGCCCCCTGACGGCGCAGGCGCTGGTGGATTTGCGAAGCCGCTTCGATGAGCGCCACGCACAAGTCCACGGCCACGCAGCGAAGGAACGCCCCGTCGAGCTGGTGAGCTATCGCCTCCGCTTGCGCGTCACCGTGCCGAAATACCAGCCGCAGGAGGAAACGCCGCAACCGCAAGCGGCAATCGAGACCGCGATCAAAGGCAAACGCGATGCCTATTTCGACGGGCGCGTGCCGACCGCCGCGACGCTCTACGAGCGCGACAGGCTTCACGCCGGCGCGACATTCGCCGGCCCCGCCATCGTCGAGCAATTCGACGCGACGACGGTCATCCCGCAAGGGTGGACCGCGCGTGTGGACGGCCAACGCAACCTCATCGTCGAGAGGGCGTGATCATGGACGCCATCACCATCCAGATCCTGCGCAACAAGATCGCCAGCCTTACCGACGAGATGCATTATCATTTCTATCGTTCGGGCTATTCCACCATCATCCGCGAATCGCGCGATTTCTCCTGCGTGATCCTCGATGCGACCGGGCGGCTGATCGTGGCGCCGCCGATGTTCTTCCACGCGCCGGTCTACCGCCATCTGATCGGCCATATACTGAAGACCTATGCGGGTGAAATCGCGGAGGGCGACGTCTTCGTTTCCAACCATCCCTATGATGGCGGGTTGCCGCATGTTTCCGACATGGCGTTCGTCGCGCCGATTTTCGCGGGTGGGAGAATCGTCGGATTTTCCGGTTCGATCGCGCACAAGGCCGATGTCGGCGGCGCGGTGGCGGGCTCGACCTCGGCCAACGCGACCGAGATGTATCATGAAGGCCTGCTGGTGCCGCCGATCAGAATCTGGGATCGCGGGCAATTCCTTCCCGACATCGAGCGCATCATCCTGACCAATAGCCGCCAGCCCGAGCTCGTGCGCGGCGACTGCCGGGCGCAGATCGCCGTCACGCAGATGGGCGCCGAACGGGTGAAGGAATTGTGCGCGCGCTTCGGCGCCGAAATCGTCACCGGCGCTTTCGCCGCTATTTTGAAAGGCGCAGGCGACGCGCTGCGCGCACGCATCGCGCGCCTGCCCGAAGGCGAAGCATCGGCGGAAGGGTTTCTCGATAGCGACGGCGTGGAAGTCGACAAGCCGGTGAAGCTCGCCGTCACCGTGACGATCAAAGATGGGCTTGCGACATTCGACTTCTCCGCTTCCGGCCCGCAAGCGCGCGGCCCGATAAATTTGCGCCCCTCGATGGTCGAGGCTTGCGTGTTCTATTCGCTGATCGGCTCGCTCGATTCGACGCTGCAATTCAATGACGGGATGCGCGATGCGGTGCGCCTCGTGCTTGCCCCGCGCACCATCGTCAATGCCGAGCCGCCCGCGCCGGTCTCGAATTATCAGATGGTGAATCTGAAGCTGGTCGATGTGATCCTGGAAGCGCTGGCGCATTTCAATCCTGCGCGCGCTATCGCCAATGCCGGTTCGTCGAGCGCGCTCGGCATCGCGTGGCGGCAGGGCCGGCCCGGACAATCGACCATGCAATATGAGATCGTCGGCTCGGCCTATGGCGGCGGCGCGGGGCATGACGGCGCCTCGGGCACGGCGACGCATCTGAGCAATCTTCACATCGCCCCCATCGAGATTTTAGAGTCGGAATATCCTTGTCGGATCAATAGGTTCGATCTGGTGCCGGATTCGGGCGGGGCGGGGCGCTGGCGCGGCGGCCTCAGCACAATGCGCGAATATGAATTGCTGGAAGACGCGACCGTGACGCGCCGTTTCGACAAGGCGAAATTTCCCCCTAACGGTTTGGCGGGCGGACAATCGGGTGCCCCTGCACGCTTCCGCATTCATCTTGGCACGCAAGAAGAAAAAGAAATTCCCGAGTCGGCGCGGCTGGAGATGAAGGCGGGGGCACGCTTTCTTATTCAGAGCGCGGGCGGCGGCGGCTACGGTGCGCCGTCGCTGCGCGATGCCGGCGCGCTCGCGCGCGACATCGAAGAAGGCGCCGTTACGCAGGACGGCGCGAAAACCTATCGGGGCGGCTGAGGATGGAACCCTTGCGGGAAATCGATGTCGGCGAGCTGATGCAGGACCGGCGGATCGGCCGATTGCATGTCCTCACCTTCTGTCTCTGCATGGCGATCCTGTTCGTCGATGGGCTCGATTACAGCAGCGTGAATGTGGCGGCGCCCGCTTTGCTGCGCGCATTCGGGGCCGAGCGCAGCGCGATGGGCTTCATGTTCAGCATGGGCTTCACCGGCATCCTGATCGGCAGCGTCATCTTCGGAATCGTCGGCGATAAATATGGGCGGAAAACCGGCGCGGTGCTGGGCGTGCTCGCTTACAGCGTGCCGGCGCTGCTCAGCGTGTTCGCGACCTCGTTCAACGAGCTGACAATCTATCGCCTCTTTACCGGTCTCGGCATAGGCGGTGTGATTCCCAACATCGTGGCCCTTCTCTCCGAGACCGCGCCGAAGCGTTACCGCGTCACCTTCGTCATGGCGGTGTTCATCGGCTATTCGATGGGCAATGCGGCCATCGGCCAGGTCGCCGCCTGGCTCATTCCCGAATATGGCTGGCAGATCGTTTTCCTGGTCGCCGGAATTTCCGGGCTGGGCTTGAGTGCGGTGCTCATCCTGTTCCTGCCGGAATCGATTCCGTTCCTTGCCGCGACGAAGCCCGAATCCCCGCGCCTGCGCGCGCTCGTTGCGCGCATGGCGCCCGAGCTGGCGATAGGGCCGCAGACGCGCTTCACCTTCCGCCGCCCCGCGAAGGAGACGACATTCTCGCTTTCGTTGCTGTTCGACGGCTACCGGCGCGTGGCGACGCCGATCATCTGGCTCGCCTTCCTCGCCGAATCCATGACCTATCTGACACTGTCGGCATGGTTCGTCGTCTTGCTGGAAGGCGTCGGCCTTAGCGTCATGCAAGCGGCGCTTGCTTATTCCTACGCGCAAGTCGGCGCCATCGTCGCGATCCTGATGGTGGCGCGCCTGTTCGACCGCTTCGGCCCCGTCGTCAGCGTGTTCTCGGCTTGCACCGCGGTCGCCGCCATCATCGCGCTCGGGCTTCCCGGATTGACGCCGGTGTCGATCACCGCGATTGCCATCGTCGCGCTCGCCTGCGGATCGGCGACGCATCAATCGCTGATCGGCATGGTGGGAAATTTCTATCCCACCATCGTGCGCGGCAACGGCGTCGGCTATGCCACCGGCATGGGACGGATCGGCGCGATTCTAGGGCCCGCCTTCGCGGGCTACCTGCTGACGCGCCTGCCCATTCCCAATGTGCTGATCTTCATCGCGGTGCCCGACCTCGTCGTGGCCGTGGCCTGCCTCGGCCTGGCGCGGTTCGCCCGCGAGGCCAGGGCCAGACAGCCGGTCGCCTAATTTGGACGACGGCGTCGGGCGTACCGATTAATTGACCAGCGCTTCGTTCACGTTCGCTTCGATCTGGTCACGTAAGTTCTGGCCCGGCTGCGGGTTCTCGCGACCGCTCTGCTGGCCCTTATCGGACTGCTGCTGGCGCTGGCCCTGCTGGCCTTGTTGATTCTGCTGACCCTGTTGGCCCTGGCGGCTGCCTTGGTTCATGTCTTTTCCCATGAAGATTCTCCATTCGTCGATGCCGTTGTAACCCCCTGCATAAAAACAGCTAAACGATGGAATTGTTCCTGGTTCCAAGCCTCGGCGGCTTCACGAATTGCGGGAACTTGCATTTGCGCGCAGCAAAAGGACAACCGCTTTTCACTTTCGTGCGTTTCAGAAGCGCGTCTGGCCCATCGCAGGCTGGGCCGTAACTTGGGGAATGCACATGAAAGCACGTACAGCTAATGCGTTGGTGTTATCCGCAGCGGCATTGCTGCTGATCGGATGCAATCAGAACAGCGCACCGACGGCGTCCGAGCCAGCCACGACGACGGTGGTTCCGGTCCCCGTTCCCGTACCGACGCCGGGAGAACCCGGTCCACCCGGACCGGAGGGCACACCTGGACCCGCGGGTCCGGAAGGTGCTCCCGGCGCACCGGGACCCGAAGGTCCTCCCGGCCCGCCGTAAGCAATAATTGTTGACGCTATTCCGGCGCGTCCCGCCTTCGAATTTCGCGAGCGCATTTAAGTCGACTCGCGGAAAACGCTCGAAGATGGGACGCGCCGGATTGCGTTCGTGGGACATCACGTCGGCGGATTTGTGAAAACCGCGCGGAACTACAGCCACGAACAAGGCGTTGTCTGGGCGAATGAATTTCAGGAGAGCGCACATGTTTGAATCCCTTCGCAATCAAATCTCGGACGCAGAAGATGTGGGCGTGAACGCGCTCGTCGGTTTGAAGGACAGAGCCGCCCAGCTCGAAGACTGGGCCGATGACGGCATCGCTTACTTACGTCAGTCGCGGTCGACGCCGCTGATGATCGGCGCCGCGGTGGCCTCCATCGGCGCCATGGCGCTCTACGCGGCCTATTCCTATTGGCGCGCTGCGCCGGCCAAGACGCGCAAGATCGTCGCCGCGCGGGCCCGCAAAGAGGTCGGCAAAGTCAGCCGAAAAATCGC